>JAJRYG010000040.1 GCA_024275915.1 Gammaproteobacteria bacterium | reverse complement strand
GCGACCTGCTGAAGAGCAAGGCCTGAAGCTGTTGTAGCCCGCATTTCTCACCGGGGCTCGGGAATTCCGGTCGATCTGGCAAAGCAGTTTGTTCGATCGTCCGAGAAGCATAGCCGTAGCTATGGTTTGAGGAGGATCGGGTACAAACCCGAACAAGGCAGGGTGGAGATGTTGGCAATTATTCGAGGCTATTGGTAACAGGGTGAATCATCTATCTTTTTCCATAACAGGCTTCCGGCCCGGTGAGAAACGAGGGGTAGCCACTCCGGTTGAATGGGAAGCCGCTACAACAGGTTTTCCCGGTTTGCCGGGGCGGCTTTTCTCTATATGTAAGGTGTTATTGCTGGCGCTTATTCTTCACCTTCTTCTTCACCCAGCCCCTGTGGTGGTACCAAACCGTATTCGTTGATCATGCGCCGCAGGCGTGGTCGAGATACGCCGAGCACTTCGCAGGCCCTTCCCCGGTGCCAGTTGTTGGCTTCGAGTATTCTGCCGATATGTTCCTTTTCCACTTCTTTCAGGCTGCGGTCGGCAAGGGGTTTATCCATTGCTGGTTGTGAACTGTCGCTGCTTTGGCAGAGTATCTGTTCCGGCAGTAGTTCCCGGGTGAAGGTGTCGCTATGGGAAAGCGCCACACCTTTCATCAGCACATTTTCCAGTTCGCGGATGTTGCCGGGCCATCGGTAGGCCTCCATGCAGCTGAGCACGTCTTTCGAGATGTGGGTGACATTGCTGTGCAGCTCCTGGTTGATGCGCCCGAGGAGGGTTTGTATCAGATCCATCAGATCTTCCTTGCGTTCCCGTAGCGGGGGCAGGTGGATGTTGATGACCTGCAGGCGGTAATACAGGTCTTCACGAAAACTACCCTCCTGTACTTTTTGAGCCAGATCGACGTTGGTTGCAGTAATGACCCGTGCGTCAGAATGTTGTGCCTGCTTGGCTCCCAGGGGCGTGTATTCTTTATATTGCAGCACCCGTAACAGCTTGGCTTGCATGGCGGGGGACAGCTCACCTACTTCATCGAGGAAAATGGTGCCGCTACGGGCCAGGGAAAACTTACCTTCCTGGCGTCCTACCGCGCCGGTGAAAGAGCCTTTTTCATGGCCGAACATGTCGGATTCGAGCAGTGTTTCCACCAGGGCGGCGCAGTTGATGGCGATGAAGGGACCTTCCGGGGTCTCGCTGGAGCGGTGCACGGCTCGTGCCACCAATTCCTTGCCGGTGCCGGACTCGCCGGTGATGAGGATGGTGGCGGGACTTTTCGCCACCAGGCCGATGGTCTTGAACACTTCTTTCATGGCGCGGCTACGGCCAACCATGCTGGGATAACCATTGATGCTTTCCTGGGTGGTGGAAAACAGCAGCTCATCACTGTCCTTGTTGGCGCACAGCAGCTTGGCAATGGAGGAGTCCAGTTCGTCGATATCGATGGGTTTGTGGATGTAGTCGTCAGCACCTCTCTGCATGGCTTCGATGGTGCTGTCCATGTCGTGAAAGGCGGTGATCATGATGATGCATACCTGGGGGTGCTGTTGCTTGAAGTCCGCTAGGCCTTCCAGGCCGGATCTGCCAGGCATGCGGATGTCCAGAATGATCAAGTCGGGTTCGTAGCCAGCTGCCAGCTCCAGGCCTTCTTCGACGCTGGCAGCCAGTCTTACCTGGTGTTCCTGGCTGCTGAGATGAAGCTGCAGGGTACGGCTACTGGCAATATCATCATCGACGATAAGAATTTTACTCATGATTGTGACCCTCTGTTGCACTGGTCTGAGTGGCTGGATTAATGGGCAGTATCACCGATATACAGGTTCCCGTGGGAGTGTTGCCGGAAACCAGGATCTGGGCCTGGTGCTGTTCGAGGATGCGCTTCACTATGGGTAG
>JAJRYG010000002.1 GCA_024275915.1 Gammaproteobacteria bacterium | reverse complement strand
CATCGAACTGCCGCAGGTCGTCGATGCCTTCGCCCACGCCAATGAAGCGTAGGGGGATGCCGAGCTTGTTGGCAATGGCGAAGATCACGCCGCCCTTGGCGGTGCCGTCGAGCTTGGTCAGGGTGATGCCGGTGAGGCCGACGGCCTGGTTGAACTGTTCGGCCTGGTTGAGGGCGTTCTGGCCGGTGCCGGCGTCCACCACCAGCATGACTTCGTGGGGGGCGGCGGGGTCGAGCTTGGCCATGACCCGCTTGACCTTTTTCAGTTCTTCCATCAGGTTGGTCTGGGTATGCAGGCGCCCGGCGGTGTCGGCGATGAGCACGTCCATGCCTCGGGATTTGGCCGACTGCAGGGCATCGAAGATCACCGCGGCACTGTCGGCGCCACTGTGCTGGGCGACCACCGGCACGCCGTTGCGCTCGCCCCAGGTCTGCAGCTGTTCCACTGCGGCGGCGCGGAAGGTATCTCCTGCGGCCAGCATCACCGAGTGGCCTTGCTGCTGGAAGCGTTTGGCCAGCTTGCCGATGGTGGTGGTCTTGCCAGCACCATTGATGCCGACCATGAGGATCACGTGGGGTTTTGCATCCTGGTCGATCTGCAGTGGGGCACTGCAGGGTTCGAGAATGGCCTGCATTTCTTCTTTCAGGGCCGCGAACAGGGCATCGGCATCGGCCAGTTCCTTGCGCGAGACCCGGCGGGTCAGGTCGTCGATGATGCGGCGGGTGGCATCCACGCCCACATCGGCGGTCAGCAGCAGGGTTTCCACATCCTCCAGCAGTTCGTCATCGATGGCCTTCTTGCCCAGCGCCAGTTGCGCCAGGCCTTCTGTGAGGCCCGAGCGGGTACGCGCCAGACCCTGTTTGAGGCGGGCGAACAGGCCGGGTTTCTGTTTCGGCTTTTCCGGCCGGGATTCGGGGGCAGGCTCGACGCTGGCCTCGGGCTCGGCGGCAGGAGACGCCTCGCTCGGTGAGGGCGCCGGCTCGGCTGCTGCCGGGGCTTGCGCCTGTGTGTCGGCGGCGGCTGCTTCGGCAACAGGTTCGGCTGCGGCGTCGGCTTGGCCGGGGGCGTCGACAGCCTCGCTGTCAGATTCGGCAGGCTGTTCGGCCGCATCGGCCGGCGTCTCGGCGTTGTCGGACTTCTTGCGGGATTTTGATTTGAGGAAACTAAACATAACTCTTCTGGTCGTAATGCAGACGATGACCGACGCACGCCGGTTCGGGATGCGCTATCCTACCACCGCTGCCGGTGTCGGTAAAAACAACAAGTGCAAGATTTGCCAATCTAATATAAGGAACAGGCTCAGATGCTGAGAAAAACGTTGATACTGCTGGGGATCCTTGCTTGGGGCCTGGCCCAGGCCGCTTCGGATCAGGTTCACGAGTTTCATCTCGAAAACGGGATGAAAATCCTGGTCAAGGAGGATCACCGCGCCCCGGTGATGGTCGCCCAGGTCTGGTACAAGGTGGGCTCCAGTTACGAGAACAACGGCATCACCGGCATTTCCCATGTGCTGGAACACATGATGTTCAAGGGCACCGAGAAGCACGGCCCCGGTGAATTCTCCCGCATCATTGCCGAAAACGGTGGCCGCGAGAACGCCTTTACCGGTCAAGACTACACCGCCTATTTCCAGACCATGGAAAAAAGCCGCATGCCCATCAGTTTCGAACTGGAAGCTGACCGCATGCGCAACCTGACCCTGCCAGCGGAAGAATTCGAAAAGGAAGTCAGGGTGGTGATGGAAGAACGGCGCCTGCGCACCGAAGACAAGCCCCGTTCCCTCACCCATGAGCAGTTCCAGGCTACCGCCTTTGTCAGCAGCCCCTATCACAACCCGGTGATCGGCTGGATGAACGACCTGGAAAACCTCACCGTCGAGGATCTCAAGCCCTGGTATGCACGCTGGTATGCACCCAACAATGCCACCCTGGTGGTGGTGGGGGACGTGGACCCCGATGAGGTCTACAAACTGGCAAAGAAATACTTCGGCCCACTCAAGCCCTCCAAAATCAAACCCATCAAGCCGCGCAAGGAAATGAAGCAGCGGGGCCTGCGCAAGGTCATCGTCAAGGCCCCGGCCAAGCTGCCCTACCTGACCATGGGTTACAAGGTGCCGGTTCTGATGACGGCCGAACAGGACTGGGAGCCCTATGCCCTGGAAGTGCTGGCTAACGTGCTGGACGGCAGTGACAGCGCCCGTTTCCCCCGTGAACTGGTGCGCAAGCAGCAGATCGCGGCCGGCCTGGATGCCGGTTACGATCTGTATGCCCGCCAGTCTGATCTGTTCACCATCGCCGCCACGCCCTCGGAAGGCAAGAGTGTCGACGAGGTGAAAAAAGCCATTTTCGAACAGCTCGAAAGGGTCAAGAACGAGCCGGTGACCGAGGAGGAACTGGCGCGCATCAAGGCCCAGGTGGTGGCCAGCAAGGTCTACGAGCTGGACTCGGTGTTCTACCAGGCCATGCAGCTGGGCATGCTGGAAACCGTGGGGCTGGGCTGGAAGACGTTGGATGAATACCCCGAGCGGGTGCGTGCCGTCACCCCCACGCAGATCCAGGCGGTGGCCAGAAAATACCTGGTCGAAGACGGTCTGACCATTGGTGTGCTGGATCCCCAGCCCATGGACCAGCCCGAACTGGCAAAAAAACACGCGGTTAAAAATAACAAACAGGGTTCCTGATCATGAAGCGTATGCAAAAGACTTTTTCTGTTCTAGTGGTATCCATCGCCCTGGCATTCGTCAGCCTGCCGGGCCTGGCCAGACAGGCGACAGACAGCAACCACAGCATCGACATCGTCAGCTGGCAGACCAGCAATGGCGCCAGAGTACTGTATGTGTATGCCCCGCAACTACCCATGGTCGACGTGCGGGTGGTGTTCGATGCCGGCAGTGCCCGTGATGACGGCAAGCCGGGTCTGGCCTCCATGACCAACAGCATGCTCGAACTGGGGGCTGGCAAGTGGGACACCAACGCCCTGGCCGAGCAGTTCGACAACGTCGGTGCCAGCTTCAGCAGCAGCGCCGCCCGCGACATGGCCATCGTGCAACTGCGCAGCCTCACCGACAAGCCCATCCTCGATGTGGCCCTGGCGGCGTTTCGTGCCGTGATCAACGCGCCGCGCTTCGATGCCGACGAGCTGGAGCGCATCCGTCGCCAGACCCTCATCGCCCTGAAGAGTCAGCAGCAGTCCCCCGGCACCATCGCCAGCAAGGCCTTTTACAAGGCCCTGTATGGCAAGCATCCCTATGCCACACCAACCATAGGCACGGTCGACAGCGTCAAGCAGATCAGCCGGGATGATCTGAAAGCCTTCTACAGGGAATACTACGTGGCCAGCAATGCCGTCATCGCCATCGTCGGGGATCTGGACAAGGCCGCCGCCCGCGAGCTGGTGGAAGACATCATCGGCAAGCTGCCCAAAGGGGAGAAAGCGGCCGCCCTGCCACCGGTCAAGCCCCTGACCACCTCCAGGGTGATCAACAAGCCCCATCCCTCTACCCAGACCCACATCCTCGTCGGCCAGCCGGGCATGAAGCGCGGTGATCCCGATTACTTTGCCCTGTATGTGGGCAACCACATCCTCGGTGGCAGCGGCTTCGGCTCGCGCATCATGGAAGAAATCCGCGAAAAACGCGGCCTGGCCTACAGCAGTTACAGCTACTTCTCGCCCATGCGGCAGGACGGGCCCTTCGTCATGGGCCTGCAGACGAAGAACGACAAGCGGGCCGAGGCCCTGGCCCTGCTGGACAAGACCCTGCGGGAGTTCATTGAGGAAGGTCCCACCAGGAAGGAACTGGACCACGCCCTGAAGAACATCACCGGTGGCTTCCCGCTGCGCATCGACAGCAACAAGGACATCGCCAGCTACATCGCCATGATCGGCTTCTATGATCTGCCCCTGGACTACCTCAACACCTTCAATGCCAATGTCGAGGCGGTCACCATCGAGAAGATCAAGGATGCCTTCTCGCGGCGCATCCATCCCGACCGGTTGCTGACCGTGCAGGTGGGGGCGGATCTCGACGGCGACTGAGCCGGCGGCGATGGCAAAAAGGCCCGCCAACCAGTTGCGCCTCATCGGCGGGGTACACCGTGGCCGCAAGCTGCCCTTTGCCGATGCCGAGGGCCTGCGACCCACCCCGGATCGGGTGCGCGAAACCCTGTTCAACTGGCTGATGCCCATCCTGCCCGGTGCCCGCTGCCTGGATCTGTTTGCCGGCAGCGGCGCGCTGGGCCTGGAAGCCGTGTCCCGTGGGGCCGCCGAGGTGGTGATGCTGGACCGCCAGACACAGGTGGTGGCCCAGTTGCGTGACAACCTGCAAACCCTGCGGGTGGACAATGCCGAGGTCACTCAGGCGGATGCCATGGCGTATCTTGCTGGTCCGGCCACGCCTTTCGATATCGTCTTTGTCGATCCGCCCTATCAGGCCGGCCTGCTGCCCGAATGCCTGGCGCGCCTCACCGAGGGCGGCTGGACGAAGGATCACGCCTGGATCTACCTGGAAGCGGACAAGAACACCGGCCTGCCCGAGATCCCGGCTGGTTGGGAGGTCTATCGCAGCAAACAGGCGGGGCAGGTGGGCTACCATTTGCTGAGAAAATAGCCAGCTGGCGGTAAAAAAAGGGGGGATTGCTGAGCCTTGAGCATAGGCTCACGTGCGGCTGTTGAGGCCTAGCCCAGGCATTCTGGCATGCCGCGGGTTTTCGTGGCACGCCGTGAACACATCCCTGCGGCTGACGGCCATGAAAACCCGCAGGACGCCAGAGCTTCACAGAATTCAACCGTCAGGGCGGAATCATCGTGCCTGTCATACGGCACACGGCAAACGACCGGTATCATGCGAGTCCACGTTTTGACAGTCTGATATTTCGGAACACATGATTTGGCAGGCTGCTGAAAAACACCGTTTTTCGACCGCCCGTGTGCGGTGCAAGGGAACGGGAAGCCGCATTTTCCGTTCCCAGGGTGAAAAACCCAGGGAGGGGCTTTTTCAACATTCTGTTAGAATCGGCTTCTACATCTGCAAACAGGCCCACCATCCATG
This sequence comes from Gammaproteobacteria bacterium, assembly GCA_024275915.1. Lineage (GTDB taxonomy): Bacteria > Pseudomonadota > Gammaproteobacteria > UBA6429 > Thiohalophilaceae > JAJRYG01. The sequence continues at coordinate 1,147 of JAJRYG010000002.1, read as the reverse complement.
AAAACCACCGTCATCTACCCCGGAACCTTCGACCCCATCACCAATGGCCACACGGATCTGATCCAGCGCGCCAGCCGCCTGTTCGACCACGTGGTGGTCGCCATCGCTGCCGGAGGCAGTGGCAGCAAGGCCCCGGTACTGAGCCTCGACGAGCGCATCAGCTTGGGCAAAGAAGTGCTGGCCGACTGCAAGAATGTGGAAGTCTGTGGCTTCGATACCTTGTTGGTGGACTTCATGCAAGAAAAGGATGCCAAGGTCATCCTGCGCGGGCTGCGTGCCGTGTCCGACTTCGAATACGAATTCCAGCTCGCCAGCATGAACCGCCACCTCGCCAAAGACGTGGAAACCGTGTTCCTCACCCCCGCCGAGCAGTTCTCCTACATCTCCTCCAGTCTGGTGCGGGAAATCGCCGCCCTCGGAGGCGACATCCATCCTTTCGTGCATGCCTCGGTGGTGGCTGCATTAATCAACAGAATACGCTAATATATGGGTCATGTTTTCAAATAGCCGAGTAATACACTCAGGAATTAAGAGGTCGTACCATGTCCCTGCTGATCAACGATGAATGCATCAATTGTGATGTCTGTGAACCCGAATGCCCCAACAGTGCAATTACGCAAGGCGACGAGATCTATGAAATCGACCCCAACCTCTGTACCGAGTGTGTCGGCCACTACGACGAACCCCAGTGCATCGAAGTCTGCCCGGTCGACTGCATCCTGGTGGATCCCGACCACGAAGAAAGCAAGGAAGAGCTTCTGAAGAAATACGAAATGCTCGAAAGCGCCTGAGCACCCGCTTTCATATACAAAAAAAGCCCCCTCGAGGGGCTTTTTTTATGTTTTATGGGCAGGCACCGCTGTTTCGATTAACTCCCTCCGGGAGAGGGTTGGGGTGAGGGGCTCAAAACAGACAACCGATCGCCAGGATAGGGAATGTGAAGACAGACCCAGCGTGCCATTTTCATGACTGTTCTACCCGTACAGCAATAGGCCATTGTTTTCACGATGAAAACAAGGTCCTTCCCAAAAAGCGAGCGGGACAGCAGTGATCTGGCAAGACTTTTCCGGACAAAAAATCACGCAACTTTTCGGTTCTCTTTCTCATAACCCACTGGCGTCTGATACCCGATCGTTGAGTGGCGTCT
>JAJRYG010000039.1 GCA_024275915.1 Gammaproteobacteria bacterium | reverse complement strand
GATATCTGGAATACATCACCATGTTCTATAACACGCAGAGACTTCACTCCTATTTGGATTACATGAGCCCCTGTGACTATGAACGGAAATTACTGGAAATGAAAAATGCGGCTTAACTGGGGTGTCACAAAACTCTTGACCACGTCAGTGTTGCATGGACCAAACCCAGACGAAGGGTCCCCTCTCCCGGAGGGAGAGGGCGTTGGCACGGTGGCTACCCACAGATTCTTCTGAATCGCCAGAAAATGAAGAGCCTGCCAATCTTTTCTCTTGTACCTTTTCTCTTTTATCTGTTTCCCGAAATGAAAAACGGGTGGCCAGGCCACCCGTTTTCGTTTCCTCAGGACTGTCGGTCAACTGTCCCTGTCACACTGACGACGCCGCCAGATGAGGAACACCGCAGGGATGACCAGCAGGGTGAGAATGGTAGCACTGACCATGCCACCGACCATGGGCGCGGCAATGCGGCGCATGACCTCGGAGCCGGTACCGGAACCCAGCATGATGGGCAACAGGCCGGCGATAATGGCGGCCACGGTCATCATGATGGGCCGTACCCGCATCAGGGCACCGTTGATCACCGCCTGGTGCAACTCGGAGAGTTTGACCTTGCGGTTTTCCACTTCCGCCTTGTCCCGATACTTCTGGTAGGCCTGGTTCAGATAAACCAGCATGACTACGCCGATCTCCACGGCCACCCCGGCAAGGGCAATGAAGCCAACCCCGACAGCCACTGACATGTCGTAATTCAGCCAGAACAGCAACCAGATCCCACCCACCAGTGCCAGAGGCAGGGTACCAAGTATGATCAGCACTTCAGTGATGTTCTTGAAATTAAGATACAAAAGCAGAACGATCACCGCTAGGGTCACCGGGATTACCATGGACAGCTTTTTCTTTGCCCTTTCCATGTATTCATACTGACCCGACCAGTTGAGTGAATAGCCGGCGGGCAAATCCACCTCCTCGGCTACCACACGTTTGGCGTCATTCACATAGGAACCCAGATCCCGCTGAGCCGTGTCGATGTCGATATAGATCCAGCCATTTAGACGGGCATTCTCACTCTTGATCAGACCCGGCCCCTTGACGATATCCACCTTCGCCACATCACCCAGGGCGATCTGTGCTCCCTTGGGTGTCTGGATGGGCAGCTCGGCCAGCTTGGCCGCCGAGTCACGCACGCTGCGCGGATATCGCAGATTCACGGGATAGCGCTCCAGCCCTTCGATGGTCTCCGTGACGTTCATGCCTCCGACCGCTGTACTGACGATTTCCTGTACATCGGCGATATTCAACCCGTAACGGGACGCGGCCTTGCGATCGATATCGACGATCACGTAACGGCCACCGACGACACGTTCGGAAAACACAGAAACCGTGCCGGGAACCGGGTTGAGGGCTTTTTCGATCTGCTTGCCGATATCCTGGATGACTTTCAGATCCGGGCCAGCCACCTTGATTCCAACCGGCGTCTTGATGCCGGTAGCCAGCATGTCGATACGGTTCTTGATGGGCATCACCCAGGCATTACTCATGCCGGGGATCTTGACCAGAGCATCCAGTTCCCGCTTGAGCTTGTCCATGGTCATGCCCGGACGCCACTCATCCCTGGGCTTGAGCTGAATGGTGGTTTCGATCATGGTCAGAGGAGCCGGATCGGTGGCCGACTCGGCCCGCCCCATCTTGCCGAACACCCTTTTGACTTCCGGGATGGTCTTGATCAGCTTGTTGGTCTGTTGCAGGATCTCCTGCCCCTTGCCGATGGAGATGGCCGGGAAGGCACTGGGCATGTAGAGCAGATCACCTTCATCCAGATCCGGCATGAACTCGGAACCCAACCCTTCGTCCAGCGGGAAGATGCCGAACAATGGCCAAGCCATGGAGGCCGAGGCCAGCACGGAAACCAGCAGAACTACCTTGGGTGTTTTCAGTACCGTATTGATAATCGGACGGTATCCGGCAATCAAGGTCCGGTTAACGGGGTTCTTGTCTTCGGGCAGAATCTTGCCGCGAATAAAATAGCCCATCAACACCGGCACCAGGGTAATGGAAAGCCCGGCTGCAGCTGCCATGGCGAAGGTCTTGGTAAAGGCCAGGGGAGAAAACAACCGACCTTCCTGAGCTTCCAGGGTAAATACCGGCAGGAAGCTGAGGGTGATGATCAATAGCGAGAAGAACAACGCCGGCCCCACTTCACTTGCGGCTTTCGCCATCACCTCCCATCGGTTGTCGTCAGTGATCTCTGTCTCCTCCATGTGCTTGTGCACATTCTCGATCATGACAATGGCAGCATCCACCATCGCACCGATAGCAATGGCAATGCCCCCCAGTGACATGATGTTGGCGTTGATTCCCTGGGAATGCATGACGATGAAGGCAATGAGGATGCCCACCGGCAGACTCAGGATCACCACCAGGGAAGAGCGCAGGTGGAACAGGAAGATGGCACACACCAGGGTCACGACGATGAACTCTTCGATGAGTTTTTCTTTCAGCGTTGTGATGGCCCGTTCGATGAGACCGGAACGATCATAGGTGGTAACGATTTCCACCCCATCTGGCAGGCTGCGCTGCAGGGTTTTCAGTTTTTCCTTCACAGCATCGATGGTTGACAGGGCATTCTCGCCCCAGCGCATGATCACCACGCCACCCACCACTTCGCCTTCACCATCCAGCTCGGCAAGACCCCGGCGCATCTGTGGCCCGAGTCGGATCTCGGCTACGTCGGCCAGGCGTACCGGGGTACCGTTGGCATTCAGGCCAAGAGGGATGTCACGCAGATCATCTTCGTTTTCGATATACCCGGTGGCCCGCACCATGTACTCGGCTTCAGCCATCTCGATGACCGAGCCACCCACTTCCTGGTTGGCACGCTTGATAGCCATGCGAACCTTGGCCAGCGGAATATCATAGGCACGCAGGCGATTGGGATCGACCACCACCTGGTACTGCTTGACCATCCCTCCGATGGTGGAGACTTCCGATACCCCTGGTACGGTCTGCAGTTCGAACTTGAGGAACCAGTCCTGGATACTGCGTAGTTGTGACAGGTCATGCTGACCAGTGCGGTCTACCAGGGCATATTCAAAGACCCAGCCAACACCGGTGGCGTCGGGTCCCAGTGCCGTGGTGGCATTGGCCGGTAGCCGGCTCTGGACCTGACTGAGGTATTCCAGTACCCGGGAGCGAGCCCAGTACAGATCGGTACCATCCTCGAACAGAATATAAACGTAAGAGTCACCGAAGAAGGAATAACCACGTACGGTGGTGGCCTTGGGTACCGATAGCATGGTGGTAGTCAGTGGATAGGTGACCTGATCCTCCACCACCTGGGGCGCCTGCCCCGGATAGGAGGTTTTGATAATCACCTGAACATCGGACAGATCCGGGATGGCATCCAGTGGTGTATTTTTTACCGAGTAGACGCCCCAGCCGACGAGGATAAGGGTCAGCATCAGAACCAGAAAGCGGTTCATTATCGACCAGTGAATAATTTTCGCAATCATGATTTATGACCTGTATGAATTTGCATGGCATGAAAGATTTAAGACAATCATTGGCATCACTCCTTATTCCATAATATGGATCTGGCTGATGCGGTAGTTGCCCTCATCGTCTTTCTCAAGGGTAAAGTGAATACTTTGCCCTGGCTTGAGGTCACCGATATCAACATCATCGGTCAGACCGAAATTCATGGTCATCTCTGGCCAACCCAGTGCTTCAATCGGTCCGTGGGACAGATTGATCTTGCGTTCGGCTGCCATGATTTTGTTAACCTTGCCCATGCCCGTGATTGGCCCTTCGACACCGACCCCCTTGGCACCCGACATGTCCATGTCTTCGTCCATGGTTTCTTCCTTGTCATCACTGCCCATGCGGGTAAAGCTTGCTTTCAGGCTGGCTTCCGAGTCAATGAGGAACTGACCGGAAATCACGACTTCCTCGCCTTCCCTGAGGCCGCTTTTGATTTCCACCCAGTCACCGGATTCGATGCCGGCGACAACGGTCCTGGCCTTGAACTTGCCACCACCCAGGGCGAGGATCACTCGATCCGTATCGCCATCATGGATCAGGGCCTGACGCGGAATACTCAGCACGTTGTCCTTGGGCCCGGCATAGATTTTCACATCGGCATACATGTTGGGCTTGAGTTTATTGCCAGGATTGTCGAAACGCAGCCGTACCCGCAGGGTACGGGTCTTTGGGTCGATGGTCGGGTAGATGAAATCCACCTTGCCTTCCCATTTTTCACCCGGCAGATAGGGCAGCAGCACATCGGCAGGCTGGCCGGTGGCCACCCAGTCGGTCTGGCGTTCGAACACATCCACCAGCAACCAGATACTGGACAGATCGGCCAGGGACATGATCTGCACTGCCGGCTTGACATACATGCCTTCGCGCACCTTCAGGTCATGAATGATACCATCCTGGCTGGCATAGACCGTGACACGATGCTTGGCCTTGCGGGTTTTTGCCAGTTTCCTGATTTCCTTCTGGCTCATGCCCAGTGCACCGAGGCGCTCCACAGAAGCCTGGACAAGATGTTTGTTGGTGCCGCGCAGGGCCTGAATGTACTCTTCCTGGGCATTGACCAGATCGCGAGAATACAACTCGAACAGGGGAGCGCCCTTTTTGACTTCCTCGCCGTTGTATTTGACATAGAGCTTTTCGATCCAGCCATCGGTACGCAGATGCACATGGGTGAACTTGTCTTCGTCAAAAGTCACGTACCCAACCGTATCAATGCGGCGCCAGAGCTTGCCCCGTACCACCTTTTCCGACCGCACACCAAGATTTTGCACCATGTCCGGATCGATCTTGACGATATCCTTGTCACCACCGGCATCTGCATAGACAGGTACCAGATCCATACCCATCGGTGATTTGCCGGGCTTGTCCCGACGGTAGTTGGGATCCATGGGGGCGACCCAGTAAAGAATCTCCTTTTCACCTTCTTCGGCATGGACAACGCTGGCTGGCAACAACATGGCAACGGCCGACAGGGATAGAGCGATATTCAACAGTTTTGATTTTTTCATTTTGAATCTCCTTCGAGTGATGCGCTGTCGGCATCACTGGCTGGCAACAGGTAAAGCAGGCTGGCCTGGGCTTTGGAACGATCAGTTCTGATCCGCAGGTCCTGTAAACGTACATCCAGTTCGGTAATGCTTGCCCGCATGAGACTGACAAATTCGATAGTGCCGCTTTCATAGGCATTGAGGGCGGCACGGGTGTTGGTACGTGCTTCTTCCAGCAGACGGGTCTCGTAGATCTTCTGCTGCTCACCCAGATGCTGCCAGCGCGCATATTCAGCTTCCAGCATGCGTCGCAGTTCCCGCAGGCGTCTTTCCTTGTCCTGCAGAGAGGCGGCTCGTTGCTGCTGACTGGCAGCAAGGCGCTTGTCCTGTCGCTTTTCGGTAAACAGAGGGATGTCCATGGTCACCATGGCGGCCATCATGTCGGTACGCGACGAGCCATTGGGATTGTCACCAAAGCGTTTGCGATACTCCAGCCCCACGTTCCAGCCGGGCTTGTACTGCTCCCGTGCCCGGCTGACCAGCTGGTCATAGGCCTTGACCCTGGCCATACTGGAAACGATGACAGGGTGATCTGGCAGGTTTTTTTCAAGCACGGCTTTGCTGGGCAGATAGGGCAGTTGCGGATAGACATTGGCCACCGGCTCCCAGGCCAGCTCACCGATCCAGCGTTCCAGTTTGGCACGCTGCACATCCCTGCCCTTTTCCAGTCTGATGACCCTTTCGTCCAGCCGTGACAGTTCCAGCTGTGCCTGGATCACATCCTGCTGACTGACCCGTCCGGAAGCAAACATCACACGAGTCATGTTCACCATCTGGGTAAACAGCTTGCGACTGTCGGCGATGATTTCCAGAGACTTGATCTTGTAGTACAGCTCCAGAAAAGTCTCCCGGGTGTCACGCTGGATCTGTTTTTCGAACACCCCGGCATTGGCATTTTCTGCCTTGCCCAGCCAGGCGGTATATTTCTGTTTGTATTTCAGGGACTTGCCGCGAGGAAAAGCCTGTGTGATCTTGGTTCGAAACTGTGTGCTGGGTTCCTGAGACAAATCAAAGGAATCCAGCGGCACATTGTAGATCCCGAAGCCAAACTTGGGATCAGGCAACTGGCCTTCGGCAACAGCCCTGGCGCTCAGAGCCTGTGCGTTGGCTCGCCGGGCGAGGATTTCCGGATCAGCCTTGATGGCGATTTGTTCCGCTTCCTGCAGGGTCAGTTCGGCCTGCACTGGCCCGGCCAGCAATAACATCGGCAGGGCAAACATGCCCAGCACGGCGAATCGGTTGTATTTTTTTACGGCATACACAGGCCGTAACAGATTATTATTTCCTGGAAAGGATTTCATGCCCTTGCTCCATCGTGAATGAATACAGACAAACCTGTACTGCTATAGCAGATAACAGGTGTATTTCAATCAGACAGCAGGGTAAATGGGGGGGCGTAATAAAGGCGGTTCGTTACGAGTTGAGAGGCAAAACGGATGAGGTGTGCGGGACTCGGCAAGCTGATTGAGCAGGGAGGGGGCAGGACTGGTCGATAGCGGTACCGGAGACTGGGTGACGGTACAGCTGGCCATGCCACAATCGTTATTCTGGCACTGCCCGCCATCCTGATCACAGCCGGCACACTCATGGCATTCCTTTTCATGTTCACCATTTTTGTCGGCCATCGTATTGTTCATGCGGCAATGGTGGCTGGTGGCAGACTTTACCGAACCGGCGATCGCAGACAGCGGCGCAAACAGCACCGTGGTCGCAAGCAGGATCAGAAAGAATTTTTTCAGCATGACATCCAGAATATTTATACCGGTTTAGCCGGCTCACAGAGTTTAATGACCCCTGAGCGCGTAACAGGTTCAGTTTAAATTGCCCTTTTGCGGGAGTTTATACCCAATCCAGATTGGACTGGCAACCATTTTATGGCCAACAGGTCGATGAAAAAGGTCATTTTTCAACGCCCTGTTGGCCAGGCAAGAACACTCGAGCATGAGCAATGAACTTAAGTCATTGATATTGTGAGAGAACGGAAAATTGCCTGTTTCACTTTCGGGGTCGAAAAATCCGGGGAAGGGCCATGTCGACAATCTTGCAATAAAGGTGCAGATTGCAAATCTTTTCCTGTGGCTAAATAGCTGGTCCAAATGCCAGGTCAACTCATGCGAAGAGTCCCAGGTGCTGAAGAATTTGGCATGACCGTCAGCCGCAGGGAAGCGGCTGTCGAGCCTACAGGAATGTATTTACGGCGTGTCATGCCAAATTCTTCAGCGCTTGGGGCAGTATTTTTAATGGCTCTTCCCTTGATCGGGTGGGCACCACTCATTTGGCAATCCCTTCAGGATAGAGGTCCAGGCCGCCAAGGTGAAAGTAAATTGCATTGGCGAACCGTTCTTTGTTGCGAAACCCCCTGCTGCGGACCTTGATCAATTTGATCCGGCTGTTGAGTCCTTCCGCCGGACCATTGCTGACCTTCAGAACAATCGCATTCAAGATGCCCCACAGGTGT
>JAJRYG010000038.1 GCA_024275915.1 Gammaproteobacteria bacterium | reverse complement strand
CTTGCGTTGTGATGTCTGCTATCGAGTCTGTCCACTCATCGACGAAGCCATCACTCTGGAGCCCCGACACAATATCCGCAGTGGCAAGCATGCCATCTTCATTCCGGTGGTGCATTCGGATGCCTGCACCGGCTGTGGCAAGTGCGAGCATGCCTGTGTGCTGGACCAGGCCGCCATCCGGGTACTGCCCGATCGCCTGGCCAAGGGTGAGCTGGGCCGTCATTACCGGCTGGGCTGGGAAGAAAAACGCAAGGCCGGTGGCAGCCTGGTGGCACCCGATACGGAACATGAATACTACCTGCCCGAAGACAAGGGCTACGATTACGACAAGGGCGGTCTGTACGAAAAGGACCAACAGGACACTCCCTTCCCGAGCAATCCGCTGGATTCACTCAACAAGGGTAACGGCCTGTGAAGCGCGGTACTCTGCCAGGCACCACGGCAGTGGCCAGCAAGGGCTGGCTGCGAGCCCACAAGTGGCTGATTCTGCGACGCCTGAGCCAGCTGGGTGTGCTGGGTATTTTCCTCATCGGACCCTTGGCCGGAATCTGGATCGTCAAGGGCAATCTGGCTTCCAGTCTGGCACTCGAGGTACTGCCGTTGACCGACCCTTATGTCCTGCTGCAATCCTTTTTTGCCGGAACGGCGATCACGGCCACGGCGATCACCGGCGCGGCCATCGTGCTGGTTTTCTATCTGATCGTCGGTGGCCGGGCTTACTGTGCCTGGGTTTGCCCCATGAACATGGTTACCGATACGGCCAAGTGGCTGCGCCATGTGCTGAATATCAAGGGAGCCGGTAGCCATCCGGACAGAAAGATGCGTTACTGGTTTCTCGCCATGACCCTGCTGCTGGCCCTGTTCACCGGTACCATCGCCTGGGAGCTGATCAATCCGGTCTCCATGCTGTTTCGTGGTCTGATGTTTGGCATGGGCATGGGCTGGACCGTGGTGGCAGGTATCTTTTTTTATGATCTGTTCATCAGCCGTGATGGCTGGTGTGGACATGTGTGTCCGGTGGGTGCCTTTTACAGCCTGGTCGGTGAAAAGAGTCTGATCCGGGTCAGTGCCGTCCGGCGTGAACAATGTGATGATTGCATGGACTGTTTTGCCGTTTGCCCTGAACAGCAGGTCATCCGGCCGGCGCTCAAGGGAGCAAGCAGAAACATTGGTCCGGTAATCATGTCTGCCAATTGCACCAATTGTGGACGTTGTATCGATGTCTGCGACAAGAATGTGTTCAGATTTTCCACCCGTTTAAACAATTCGGTAAACAATACCGGACATCTTTCTCATAATAAGGAGGTCACGTCATGACTAAGTCACTCATTATTGGTATCAGCCTGATTGTGTGGGCGCTGGTTTTCGTGCCTCAGGTGATGGCACAGGAAGAACACCCGGCCTCACTGCGTGGTCACAAGTCCATCGAGGACGAGTCTTCTGTACCATCGATGAAGAAATGGGCAAAGGACGGTGAACCCATCGAACGTGACTACGTCCAGCAGCCTCCCCTGATTCCGCATTCCATCAAGGGCTACAAGATCAATGTCAAGTTCAACAAGTGCCTGACCTGTCACAGCTGGGCCAACTACAAGGAAGCCGGCGCCACCAAGGTCAGCCAGACCCATTTCAGTGATCGGGAAGAAAATGTACTGGCCAACATTGCGCCACGACGTTATTTTTGTACCCAGTGCCATGTACCCCAGGCCAATGTCAAACCACTTGTGGAAAATACCTTCGAGCCGGTCAAAGCGATCCAGCATAAATAACCGTATTCGATGATGACCCCTTGAACGAGTCAATCAAATTTAAGTGAGAGCTAACCATGAGTACGCAGAACGAAAGTAACAGGAAAGGCTGGCTGGGCCGGTTCTGGGAAAGTCTGAAAAAGCCGACAGCAAAATATTCACTGGGAACGTTGCTGGTGGCCGGTTTTATCTTCGGGATCCTGTTCTGGGGTGGTTTCAATACTGCCATGGAAATGACCAATAACGAAGCCTTCTGCATTTCATGTCATGAAATGCGTGACAACGTCTATCAGGAATACAAGGATACGGTGCATTACAGCAACCGTACCGGGGTGCGGGCCACCTGTCCCGACTGTCATGTGCCCAAGGAGTGGGTATACAAGATGGTACGCAAGATTCAGGCCTCCAACGAGTTGTATCACAAGGCGCTGGGAACCATCGATACCCCCGAGAAGTTCGAGGCCAAACGTCTTGAGCTGGCCCGGCACGTCTGGGATGCCATGAAGAAGACCGATTCCCGGGAATGCCGCAACTGTCATGATTTCGAATCCATGGACTATACTGAGCAGGGGCGCAGGGCCGTCAAGCAGCACGAGAAGGGGCTCAATGGCGACAAGACCTGCATCGATTGCCACAAGGGCATTGCCCACTCACTTCCCGCCATGTATGAAGAGGATCCCAGTGCAGCCGTTGGAGAATAAGACCGCCTTGTATGGCAAGCACGTTGAAAATACCGCAGAAGCCGCGACGGGCAAGGGACTGCCGGTGGCCTGGCCCAACAGGGCAGATTCATGACGGCAACGGCAAATAGCAACACGGCGCAGGAGACCATCGCCTATGAGTTGCATGGTAATTGCTACCTGAATATTACCAATCACTGTACCCTGCGTTGTGCCTTCTGCCCCAAGTTCAACAAGCAATGGGAAGTGCAGGGTTACCCTCTGCGGATCCATCATGAACCTTCCTCTGGCGAACTTCTTGACGCCATCGGTGATCCACGATGCTACCATGAAGTGGTGTTCTGCGGACTCGGAGAGCCGACCCTGCGGATGCAGGTACTGCTGGACGTGGCGCAGAGAATCAAGGCACAGGGTGGCCGGGTGCGGGTCAATACGGATGGCCTGGCCAGTCTCTATCATCAGCGGGATGTCAGCGCCGAGTTCGCCGGTCGGGTCGATGCCATGTCCATCTCACTGAATGCCCAGAATGCCCGGGTCTACGAACAGCATTGTCGGCCACAGCTGGATGGTGCCTATACGGCCTTGCTCGACTTCATCGACGAGGTCCGCCATCATGTGCCCGAGGTGAGCCTTACCGCCATCCATGGCCTGCCCGGTGTGGATATCGAAGCCTGTCGACAGATTGCCGACAGATTTCAGCTTCCGTTTCGGCAGCGGGAACTGGATCAGGTGGGCTGATGATTCTCACCGACTACGTCAACACACTGGGTTTCAGTCTCCAGCAACAGTACGGCCAGCGGGTCCACAAGGTGGCCATCGATGCTGCCATGACCTGTCCCAATCGCGATGGCAGCAAGGGCATTGGCGGCTGTACCTTTTGCAACAACAGCTCCTTCAGCCCCAACGGCCGGGAGCCGCTGGAAATAAAGCGGCAGATCGAAAATGGTCGCCAGGTGATCCGCAAGCGCACCGGGGCGATGAAATACCTAGCCTACTTTCAGGCCTACACCAATACCTACGCCGATGTCGAAGCACTGAAACGGCTCTATGACATGGCGCTGGCTGAACCCGACGTGGTGGGCCTTTCGGTAGGCACCCGCCCTGACTGCGTACCCGATCGGGTACTGGATCTGCTCGCCACGTATCAGGATCGTGGTTATACCGTGTGGCTGGAGCTGGGTCTGCAGTCGAGCTTCGACGAGACACTCGAACGGGTCAACCGTGGCCACGGTTTTGCCGAGTACCTGGATGCGGTCAGGCGAGCCCATCTGCGCGGTCTGTCAGTATGCGCCCATTTGATCACGGGACTGCCGGGCGAAGCTTACCGGCATGCATTGATCAGCCATGAGCGTGTCCTGCAATCTGGGGTAGAGGGACTCAAGTATCATCCCCTGCATGTGGTCAAGGGCACCCGGCTGGCCAATGAATGGCGCCGGGGCGAATATCAGCCTCTGAATGAGGCAGAATATATCGACACAGTCTGTGATCTGATCGAACTGACACCGGCCGAGTTGATCTTCCATCGGCTGACCGGTACCGCATCGGAAAAGATATTGCTGGCCCCAAGCTGGTGCAGCAGGAAATGGCAGGTGTTGAATGGCATTGCCGCAGAGCTGAAAAAACGCGGCAGTTATCAGGGTAAATCAACGGGGGAAAAACAACGATGTCTGAATTGAAAAACCGCATGGATCTGGTTTGTCCGGCGGGCAGTCTGCCTGCCTTGAAAGCGGCGGTGGATGCCGGTGCCGATGCCGTGTATCTGGGTTTTCGTGATGCCACCAATGCACGAAATTTTCCCGGCCTCAATTTTGATGCCGATGAAATTCGTGTGGCGATGGATTATGCCCATGTCAAGGGTTGTCGGGTGTTGCTGGCATTGAACACCTTTCCGCAGACCGAGCAGTGGTCGACCTGGCAGCGGGCGGTGGATCAGGCGGCGGATCTTGGTGTCGATGCGGTGATCATGGCCGACCTTGGGCTGTTGCGCTATGCCCGCCGCCATCATCCCGAACTGCGTCTGCACCTGTCGGTACAGGGTTCGGCCACCAACCGCCATTCCATAGCCTTCTACCATGAGGAATTCAACATCCAGCAAGTGGTGATCCCGCGGGTGCTGTCCCTGTCACAGATCCGCCGGGTGGTGGAGAACAGCCCGGTGGATGTGGAGGTGTTCGGCTTTGGCAGCCTGTGCATCATGGTCGAAGGGCGCTGCGCCCTGTCGTCCTATGTGACCGGCGAATCCCCCAACACCTGTGGTGTCTGTTCCCCGGCCAAGGCGGTACGCTGGGAAGAGACCCCGCAGGGCCGCCAGTCACGGCTCAATGGCGTTCTCATCGACCGCTACCAGGCCCACGAGGCCGCCGGTTACCCGACCCTGTGCAAGGGCCGTTTTTCCGTCAACGACAATGTCTTCTATGCCATGGAAGAGCCCACCAGCCTGAATATCCTCGACATCCTGCCCGAGCTGATGAAAATGGGTGTGGCGGCGGTCAAGGTGGAAGGCCGCCAGCGCAGCCCGGCCTATGTGGGCCAGGTGACCCGGGTGATGCGCGCCGCCCTCGACGCCTGTTATCAGGATCCGCAGCATTATCAACCGGCCCCGGACTGGCTCGCTTCACTGGACAAACTCTCCGAGGGACAGTCACATACCCTGGGTGCCTTGCATCGTCCCTGGCAGTAAGCCCCCGGACGTCAGACCGGGCCCAGTGAGGCGGCGCCAGACTGTGTCACATATCCGGGCGGGGAGACAGACTCTGCCCGGATGATTTCCGTCACCCGGCCAGGTCATTGGCTGGCGAACATTACAGAATGGTAATCAAAGGTGTCTGTTGCTGTTGATCCACGTCAACAAGCTCATCTCGGGCTGGAGTAAAAATACCCACTTTGTTTTCACAGAACAGGCCTGTCATGGATGCTGTTGAGGCATGTATGCTGGTCAACATGCAGGACAGCATATGAAACTATCGATTGGACCCATTCAATACTACTGGCCCATGGAACTGGTGCAGGACTTTTATCATCAGGCAAAGGACTGGCCGGTCGATATCGTTTATCTTGGTGAGGTGGTTTGCAGCAAACGGCGGGATCTCAGGCTGATCGACTGGCTGACCATCGCCGATACACTGGTTGATGCGGGCAAGGAGGTCATCATTTCCAGTCTTGCGCTCATCGAGGCCGAGTCAGAATTGCTGGCTCTCGAACGTATTTGCAACAACGGCGATTTCAAGGTCGAAGCCAACGACATGGCGGCCGTGAGACTGATCAATGCCCGGCCCTTCGTCGCCGGCCCCCACCTCAATATCTACAATACCTCGACACTCAAATTGCTGCAGGAAAATGGTGCCGTACGCTGGGTCATGCCCATGGAACTGTCGGCACACTCTCTGGCCGAATTGCAGAAAGGCCGACCCGCGGGGCTTGAGACCGAGGTGTTTGCCTATGGTCGCATGCCCCTGTCTTTTTCGGCGCGCTGCTTTACTGCCCGCGCCCATAACCTGCCCAAGGACAACTGTGAACTCCGGTGTCGAGACTACCCGGAGGGCATGCCTCTGGATACTCAGGAAGGTGAGGAACTGTTTGTCATCAACGGCATTCAGATGCAGTCGGCCAGTCCGGTGAATCTGCTCGCCGAGGTTGGGCAGATGGCGCAGATGCAGGTGGATGTGCTGCGCCTCTCCCCTCAGGCCAAAGGCATGGCCGAAGTGGTCGAGGCTTTCGATGCCGCAAGGAACGGTCAGAAAATCAGTGACTCGACAGTCAGCTGGCAGACCAATTCCGAGTGGTGCAATGGTTACTGGTATGGGGACGCGGGCATGGTCAAACTGCCCAAACCCTCGGAGTTCTGAACGGCGGTTGAAAAGCCACTCACTGGACTTTTGGAGGAAAAACCGTTGGCGCTAGTGGCTCGTGGCCTGCCTGTTTCAGTCAATCGATCTGATCATTTTCTGTACCTCCCGCCCGGGCTGCAGGCGTTGCAACAGAGGCAGGATCCGAGCGGCCATGAAGGTTCCCAGCCAGGCCTTGAGGTGAGCTTCACTGTCGAATTCCATCGAATCCATGAAGTTCTTCACCACCAGCCCGTCTTCCGTATTGCCTTCGATACTCAGCTTGCGGGAAAAGAACAGGGTGTCGGGATCTTCTTGGCGGGTGGCCAGCTGAATGAAGGAGCGGATATCACCACGAAAATGGATGTCGGCCGGCTGGCCCGAGCGGTCATCGAGCAGCCGCGCATTTTCATAGCGAAACCGCAGGCAGGTGTCCGTATCGGTAATGGTCAGCCAGATCCGCTTACCTTCCAGGGATTCCAGGCGGCGACTGAAATCCTGCCCTCGCAGCAGATGGTTGCTGATCCGGCTGGTCAATTTTGCATGCACTGATTCGGGCACGGCATTGAGCAGGATCTGGATTCCGGTCAGGGCCAGGGACATGGTGTTGCTCCACTTGATAAAGGAGCCCAATGCTACGCAGACCATTTCGCTTCGGTGTTGATCCGAGTCAAGTCAGTGGCAAAAAAAACGCCCGCAGTCAGCGGGCGTTGTCGATTCTGCAGCCGGGCTGGCTAACCGACCGTCTGGTAATACAGGTTCTGCGGGTGGTTGGCCTGAGCAAAGAAGAACCAGCGCTCGGCAAGCAGGCCAATGTACTGAATGATGAAGGCGGTCAGCATGACATTGCTGTTGCCACTGTTGATGCCCATCCACATGAAGAACAGGGGAATCGGGAAGACCAGCAGGATGAAGATCCATTTGATGTTTTTCATGAACATGAGGGTCTTGTGATGGAAGAAGTCACGGGTATTGACCGAACCGCCCATGAAGCCCATGGATTTCTGCTGGATCTGGGAATGGCGGATCCCCAGAGCAGTTTGCATGCTGGACTTGTACTTGATGTTGTTGTTCCGGATCAGCGATGCCATGCGGGTAATGAAGGCTGCCACGGTAATGATGGTGGTCCACACGGCAAAGAAACCCACCAGATCCGGCGCCGTATAGCTGGCAAAGGCCACCGCGAGGGTAAAACCGGACATGGTACCCAGCAGCAGGTAGTTGATGACCGTCAGTGGTGTGGCCCATTCCTGCAGGAACTTGACCGCCGCGTAAATCATGCCAGTGCACAGGAACAGGGCAAAGGTTGCCACGGCGCCCAGCGTACCGACCACCAGGGTCGCCTGCAGACGTGCACCGGTTGAGCTGGTGAAGATCACCGTGTCCCAGCCAAAGTAATGCATGATGGCGTAGATGAATACCAGGCCCATGACCGCAGGCAAGGCAATGACTTCACGGGACAGCCAGGAAGTCCGCCAGCGGGTGGCGGCGCGCCAGGCCCGCTCGGGGCGGCCCAGATGGAAAACCGAGGCGATGAGCCCGGCCACCAGAAAACCCAGTGCAATCATCGCGCCGGTACCATAAAACATCACACTGTCTTCGGTGGGCAACAGTTCCACCGCCGAATAACTCTGGCCGGTAAACACCGCCAGAAACAGCCCCTGGCCAACACCAATCAGGGTAGTTAAAAAAACGACTGAAAATGCAGGATGCATGACTTATTCCTCATAACTACAGATACAAGTTTGAAAGATACAAGATACAAGGTGGGCGGCATCGGTTTTGTTCGATAGCCTTTTGTCTTTTGCCTTGCAGCTTGTCTCTGTCATTGATTTACCAGCTGGTGGTATCGTCCAGAATCGGCCCTTCTACCGGTGCCGCATGTTCACGCTGTTCCTTGGTCAGCGGGTTATCGGCGCGCTGCAGCTCATCTTCGTGGATATGCAGACGGGTCTTGCGGCGGGGCAGATAATGATTGGACGGCTTGGTGCCCCATTCGGGCATCAGTGCATAGCCACCGTTTTCGCGGATGGCGACGGAGACTTCCGATTCCGGGTCGTGCACGTCGCCATACAGGCGGGCGCTGGTCGGGCAGGCCATGACACAGGCCGGTTTGCGCTCCGCTTCGGGCAGGGACTCGTCGTACAGCCTGTCCACGCACAGGGTGCATTTTTTCATCACCTTCTCGTGCTCGTCGATCTCGCGCACGCCATAGGGGCAGGCCCAGGAGCAGTAACGGCAACCAATGCACTTGTCGTAGTCGACCAGCACGATGCCGTCGTTTTCGCGCTTGTAGCTGGCACCGGTGGGGCACACGGGTACACAGGGCGGATCCTCGCAGTGCAGGCAGCTCTTGGGGAAGTGGACCGTCTCCGTGTTGGGGAAAACACCCACCTCGTAGGTCTGCACACGGTTGAAGAAGGTGCCGGTGGGGCTTTCGCCATACGGATTGTCGTCACACATGGTGCCGGCGGGACCGGAGGTGTTCCATTCTTTACAGCTGGTTACGCAGGCATGACAGCCGACGCAAACATTCAAATCGATAACTAGTGCTAGTTGAGTCATATCAGGTACTCATGTTCATCGTGTTCGGTAGTCGCCACCCGGACATTCAGGCCGGGCGGCGGCGAAATGCTTACTTGCCCTTGGTAAACCTGCCGGCAAAATAGGCCTGCCATTTACGTGGCGCATCGGTGCCCGGCAGTTTCGGCTGGGTCTTGAACTGCGGGAAGGATTCCTTTTCTTCCTCTTCGCCAGCCTTGTAGACCCGTACCCGCACGTCGTACCAGCCGGCCTGGCCAGTCAGCGGATCCGAGTTGGACAGGTGCTCACCGGCGCCATGGGCGGGCAGCTCTTCGGAAATCAGGTGGTTGAGCAGGAAGCCCTTCTTCGATTCGTCGGCATCCTTGTCCAGTGACCAGGCGCCCCTAGCCTTGCCGATGGCATTCCAGGTCCAGACACTGCCGGGTTCGACGGCCTCGGAGAAGCGGCACATGCAGCGCACCTTGCCGTGCATGGATTCGACCCACACCCAGTCACCGTCCCCGAAGCCGTGCTTCTCGCCCAGCGAGGGGTGCAGGTACAGGTAGTTGTAGGTATGGATCTGGCGCAGCCAGGCATTTTGCGAGTCCCAGGAGTGGTACATGGCCATGGGCCGCTGGGTAAAGGCATTGAGCGGGTACTTGTGCTTGTCAGTCAGTTGCGATTCCAGCGGCTCGTAATAGAACGGCAGGGGATCGAAATAGGTTTCGATGCGCTCCTTCAGGTGTGCCGGCGGCTGCTTGCCGGGGCGCTTGCCCTGCGCGGCGAGGCGGAACTTCTGCAGCACTTCCGAATAGATGTGGCAGTTGATGGGTTCGTCATAACGGGTCAGGCGATGATCCTGGGCCCAGCGCAGATAACCCTGGTTCCAGTTGCGCATGTACTGGTAGGACTTGGGCAGTTCGTGGTGGTAGACGCAGTTGTTTTCCTCGTACATCTTCCACTGGTTGGGGTTGGGCTCGCCCTTCATGAACTTCTCGCCACCCTTGCCGCGCCAGCCAGACAAAAAGCCGATGCCGGAACCGGGCTCGGTTTCGAAGTTGACCACGAAGTCCGGGTAATCCCGGTACTTGCGCGAACCGTCTTCCTTGTTGACGAAGGCCGGCAGCTTGAGGCGGGTGCCCAGTTCGATGAGCACTTCCTGGAAGGGCTTGCAGTCACCCTTGGGCGGAACCACGGGAATGCGCACCGAATCCACCGGGCCTTCGAACTCGGAGATGGGACGGTCCAGCATGGACATGACGTCGTGGCGTTCCAGATAGGTGGTGTCGGGCAGCACCAGATCGGCAAAGGCGACCATTTCCGATTCGAAGGCATCGGCAACGATGAGGAAGGGGATCTTGTATTCGCCGTCCTCGTCCTTGTCGTTGAGCATCTCGCGTACCTGCTGGGTGTTCATGCTCGAGTTCCAGGCCATGTTGGCCATGAAGATCAGCAGGGTGTCGATCTTGTAGGGATCCTGACGCCAGGCGTTGGTGATGGCATTGTGCATCAGGCCGTGGGCTGCCAGGGGGAATTCCCAAGAGAAGGCCTTGTCGATGCGCACCGGTTCGTTGTTCTCGTCGACGAACAGATCATTGGGATCGGCCGGCCAGCCCAGGGGCATGCCGTTGAGCGGCGTGTTGGGCTTGACGTCCTCGGGGCCGCGGCCGGTCTTGGGGCAGGGCGGAATGGGGCGCGGGAAGGGCGCCTTGTGGCGGAAGCCGCCGGGCCGGTCGATGGTGCCGAGGATGGTCATGAGGATGGACATGGCACGAATG
>JAJRYG010000037.1 GCA_024275915.1 Gammaproteobacteria bacterium | reverse complement strand
TGGCAGCACGAGTCTCAGAAGCCTTTCAGCGCGATTCAACAGTCACAAGGCGCAGCATTACCACCTGGGTACACAGGAAATCAAGCGCTCGACGCTAACTGATGCCAATGTCCCCGTCTATAGCCACATAACCCGGCCCAACGTGAACGACATCGAAGATGCCCGCGAAATGCCATTGGAATCGGAAGCGGTGTACGTATTTGACAAGCCGCCCGCTCAGCGAGGAACACATCACCAATCGCTATCATCGAAGACGGATGGAAATTCAGAAAATACAGAGGGCGCTGCCGCTGTGAGATTTATTCCGGACAGTAGTGAGCCTTCGCTGGAATGACGGCGGAGCCGGGTTTTGCTTGTATCCCTTGTATCCCTTGTATCTTGTATCTGCCTTTAAACTTTCCCGCCTCCATCCAGATAGCCCTGTTCAAATTTCCGATCCCGTTCGATGGGGCGGTTCTCTACAAGGCTGTGGTGGACAATGCTCAGGCAGATGGCGGTCTGGCAGGTGGATTGCAGGTGGGTGGCCAGGTAGGGATCCGTTTCCCGGTGCTGTTCGATGGCCTGTAACAGTTGCGCCAAGGTATGGTCGTCGCCCAGTCCGGTCTGCCTGAAGATCTTTTCTGTCTTGTACTGTTCCATCAGTTGCCGATCGGCGAGCAAGGGGGCATTGAACTGTTTCTTGGGCTGGTGGGCAAAGGCGGCGGGGAAACGCCGGGCATAACTCTGACGCAGCAACACCTTGTCTTTGAGGCCGCTGATCAGGGCCCGATCCGGTTGCTGGCGGATCAGCTCGCGCATTTTTTTCGACAGGAAGGGTGTGCGCCCTTCCAGGGTATTGGACATTTCCATGCGATCCCCCACCCAGTTGAGGATCAGTACCGGTAGGTGGGTTTTGGCAAAATAGTTCTGCCACAGTAACAGGGCCTGTTCCGGATCGGCCAGTGACACCGAATCGTCTTGTTCGAAACCGGCTACATACCAGCTGCGCGCCGATTGCCCCTGTTCCTGCAGCCAGTCGTCGGCCTGGTCTGCGAGCAGGACCCGGGTGATGGCGCGGATCTGGCCAAACAGGGGATGGGGGATCCCCAGCAGCTGCAGGCTGTCGACGAAATCCTGGCCGGTGCCGGCGGCGCTTGAGCCCGACAGCCAGGGGTTCTTGCCGTGGGCGGAGAAGCGGGACAGGTACAGCCCGTCACGGGCCTTGCTGCCCAGCGGGAACTTGTCCAGCAGGGCCAGCACCTCTCCCACCGAAGTGGCAGGGCCACGGCTGCGCATGGCCTGTTTCCACCAGCTGGCATAGCGGTAGCTGGGGTATCCGCAAAGCACTTCATCGGCCCCGTCGCCGGTGAGCACACCGGAAACGTACTGGCGGGCAAAGTGACTCAACCACCACTTGGCCGAGCCGTTGGTATAGGGCTGTACCACCTCGCTGGTCTGCACTGCCAGCGGGTAGGCATAGTTTAGTGCCGCATCGTCGATGGTCAGCAGGTGGGGATCGAAACCCAGGTGGCGGGCAAAGTTCAGTGCCTCTTTCGATTCGTCGTAGCCGGCTTGGGTAAAGCCGACGGTGAAGGACTTGACGGGGCCCTCGGTGGCGCGGGAAAGTTCATAGGCCACGGCCTTGGAATCCACACCACCACTGAGATAGACACCCAGTTCCACATCACTGAGCAAGCGATCCGTAACCGATTCACGAAACGCCGCTTCGAAGTCATCGAGGCTTGCCGCGGGAACATGACGAGCCTGGTTGCGGATCGGTGCCGTCCGGGTGTGCAGCTGGCAATCGAAGTGAGCGCCGTCACGCCGCGCCTCGAGTACCGCTCCGGGAGGCAGCTGGATGATCCTTTCGAAGGGGGTACAGACGGGCTCGTAGAGGCCGATGAACTGGCGCAGCAGGCCATCATGGTTCCAGTGTTTCGGGCTGGGCAGGCCCTTGATTTCACTGGCGGCTTCAATCCTTGTTGTGCGGAAGGCATAGCGTTTTTCATGGCAGGAGAAGCGGCGGCTGTCGACGTCATCGAGATGCAGAAACAGAGGCTTGACGCCAAAATGGTCCCGGTGGGCAACGAGTTCACTGCCATCGGTGCGCAAAATGACAAAGGCAAACTCGCCATCGAGCCGGTTGAAGAATGCCGTGCCAAAATGAACATAGCCTTGCAGCAGGGTTTCCGTGTCGCTGCGGGTGCGGAACACGTAGCCGCTGTGTTCGATTTCCTGGCGTAGCTGCAGATGGTTGTAGACCTCGCCATTGAAGATGATCACATGCTCGCCATCGGCACTGAGCATGGGCTGGGCGCCCGCTTGCAGATCCTGGAAGGCCAGGCGGTAATGGCTCAGCCACAGGTTGCCGTGCAGGTATTCATGGTGTTCCGTATCGCCCCGGTGCGCCACGCGGGCCGCCGCCGCGCGAAAGCCGTCCAGGCCGGGCGGGTAGGCCTCCCGCTGTCGGGTGCCCGTAAAGATAATGCCGCTGAAACCACACATGAAAAGACCCGTCCTGATTTGCCGTTGGTTGTCGTATCGCCTTGCACCCGGAAACGGGTTATGGACAGGTCCCTGCCGCTGGCAAGAGTCGGCAGGGATGGCTGTCTGGAACCGATAGCATAGAGAAAGCCGGGCAAAAAATCATCCGTGAGTGAGGGAAAGGGAGAATGCCGTGTGAGGGAGGACGAGTAACGAGGCGCAGGGCTATCTCATCATGCCAGTGCAGGCTGGCATCCAGGCCGGTGGCTTGAGGGAAAAGGTCAGTTCGCTGTCACGAAAATACTTCTCTGCCATCGACAGGCCAGCCTCACCCGCCCGAAGCCTCCTTGGATTCCAGCCTTCGCTGGAATGACGACGGAGCCAGGTTTTGCTTGTATCCCTTGTATCTTGTATCTGCCTTTAACCGCTGGACTGACGGCGGAGCCGGGTTTTACTTGTCACTCGTCCCTGTTCCTAAGTCTGACACTGCGTGCAGTAGTAGCTGGCGCGCTGGCCGAGGGTGATCTGTTTGATGGGCCGGCCACACCAGGGGCAGGGTTCATCGTTGCGGCCGTAGACATTGAGTTTCTGCTTGAAGTAGCCGGGCTTGCCGTCACTGGCGGTGAAGTCCCGCAGGGTGGTGCCGCCCTGTTTGATGGCTGCCCTGAGGACCTGTTTGATGGCGCTGGCCAGTTTTTCGTATCGCTCGGCACTGATGCGTCCGGTGGGGCGGCCGGGATGGATGCCGGCGATGAACAGGGCTTCGCTGGCGTAGATGTTGCCGACACCCACCACGATTTTGCTGTCCATGATGAAATTCTTGACGGCCAGTTTCCGGTTGCGGGATTGTGCGAACAGGTACTTGCCATTGAAGCGGCGGCCCAAGGGCTCGGGGCCGAGATCCACCAGCAGTTTGTGTTGCAGGGGTTCGGTGCTGAAAAGCACGGCGCCGAAGCGGCGTGGATCACGCAGGCGCAGGATCTTGCCGTTGGTCAGCAGCAGATCGAAGTGATCGTGTTTTTCTGCCGGGGTTTGTCCGTTGACCACCCGCAGGCTGCCGGACATGCCCAAGTGCAGGATCAGGCTGCCGGTGGCAACATGAATGAGCAGGTACTTGCCACGTCGTTCGATGCCGTCGATGCGCTGGCCTGCCAGCTTGCGGTTGAGGTTGGCAGGGATGGGCCAGCGCAGGCGGGCGTCGCGCACCACCACCTTGTGCACGGTCTGACCCCGCAGGTGGGGTTCGATACCGCGTCGCGAGGTTTCGACTTCGGGCAGTTCGGGCATCAGTCGCCGCTGCCGGGCGTTTCGTCCGGGCCTTGTTCTGCGGCAGAATCCGGTTCCGGCAGACCCAGCAGTTGCCTGACCTGGTCGTCGGTGATGACATACTGCAGGCCGTTGTCGCGGCGGATCAACAGGGTTTCCTTGTCCTTTTTGTCGAGCAGGAACTCGATGGCCTGAGGCTGACCCTGCCACTGGATGCGGATCACCGGCAGGGTTTTGTCGTCTGGCACGGGCTTGCCGGTGCGCACTTCCACAGCCTGGGCGTATTGCCAGGCGCTGACGAGTTCGGCACTGGCATCGGCGGAGATGTCTTCATGGGCGGGACTCCGTTGCCAGCTACCTTCCTTGAGTTCGAGGCTGAGTTCGGGCAGTTGCAAGCGAGTGATCTTGCTGTCTGCTGGCAGCAGGGCATGACTCAGGTAGATGCCGAGATTGCCGGCGGCCTGGTAATAGTAGAGGTCTTCGATGAGATTGAGCTGATCTCCCAGTTGCACATAACGACGATGACCCAGGGGTTCGGTCTTGCCAAAGCGGATCACGGTGTCGTCATCGAAGATGATGGTCGCCCGCGGCGCATCGAGGCCATAGGTTGCGGGCTCCAGCCCCCCCAGGTCATGGCGGCCGAGGCTGGCGGTTTCGGCCAGGCGCAACAGGGAGTGAACTCGAAAGTCGTCCGCGGGCATGGCGTAGGGTTTGCGCATGAACCACTGGCCATGGTCCTTTTCCAGCAGGATTTCCTCTACCGGTTTGCCGGGGTTTTCCCGGCGGATGAGGATGCGGCTTATGGCCTCGCTTTTCAGCGCCGTGAGGGCGGGGGGGTGCGGCGGTTTGTCGCTGCCCGGTTCATGGATGACCAGCAGCACCAGGACACCGATCAGGGCCAGCAGGGCGAGGTTCAACCACAGGCGGGACTTCATGCTCAGCGCTTCCGCCGTTTGAGCCAGATGATGATGCCACTTGCCAGTAGAGCCAGGGGGATGCCGACCAGGAAGAACATGCCCAGCCAGGCCCAGCGGCTTTCACTGAGGTTCAGTTCCACATCAATGGCTTTCATCTCTGGGATACTGATGAAGTTGTCGTCATGGCTCAGCCAGTTGATGATGTTGTAGCCCATGTTCTGATTGCCCTGGTTGCCCAGATAGGTGTTGGAGAGG
This sequence comes from Gammaproteobacteria bacterium, assembly GCA_024275915.1. GTDB lineage: Bacteria > Pseudomonadota > Gammaproteobacteria > UBA6429 > Thiohalophilaceae > JAJRYG01. The sequence goes on along the minus strand of JAJRYG010000037.1, from coordinate 18,584 downwards.
AAATCGCCGTCACCGAGGATGATGATGCGCTGTTTCTTTTGCGGTGTGTCGGCGGGTTTTTCCTGATCGGTTTCTCCGTTATGACCGGAAACCGTGCGGCTCAGGGCCAGGCCCAGATCGAGCGGTCCCAGGGTGTCACTGTCGGGCTGGTATTCGATCACACCTTGCAGGGGCCCGGTTTCCGACCAGCTGCGTTCCACGGTGATGAGGAAGGGTTCGGCCTGCCAGCCACCGTTATCGTCTTCCTTGCCGGTAAATTCCACCGCCGTGGCGCGGGGGAACAGGGTCATGAAGCTGAAATCCCTGGTGATGGGGTGGTTGCCATAGCGGGCGATGAGGGCGAAGGTGGGATCGTCCAGGCCCAGCAGCTGGGTGGTGGGATCGACGATCACCCCGGGGACGAAGCGGATGTGCAGGTCGGCGGCCAGGCTGTCCAGGTTGTACAGTTCATCACCGGGCTCCTGCAGCCACAAAAGGTTGCCGCCCTTTTTCACGTAGTCGCGGATGATGGCTACCTCACCGTCGAGGTAGTCGATGCGCGTGCTGGCGATCACCAGCACGGCCGTGTCCTCGGGGATCACGGTTTGCTCGACGAGGTTGATCCTCGATGACTTGATGCCCTTGTCGGCCAGTTGATCACTGAACATCTGATAGTCGAAGTTGGCCTGGCCATGGGGTGCACGTTCGCCATGACCATCCACATAGAGGATATGCTTTTCACTGCTGCGCAGCAGGCGTTGCAGGGTGTTGGTGATGGTTTCTTCCTTGAGTACCGTGACATGCTCACTGCGGCCCTGGTAGTCGATGATCATTTCACCGTCGATGGTGATGTCCAGGTCACGCACCTTGTCGGGCTGGGTGTCAGGGTCGATGAAGCGCAGCTTGATGTCCGGCTTGTGCTTCTGGTAACGCTTGATGAGTTCACGGATGTTGCGCCGTACGGCACTGCTCTGGCTTTCACGGGCAAAGGCGACGATATCGACGGGACCGGGTATGCGCTGCAGGACGGCAATGCTGGTGTCCGACAGGGTGTTGCGGCCGGTGGCGGTCCAGTCGTATTCCACTTCATAGCGTTGTGACAGCCAGGCAAGCAGACCGATGGTGACCAGGAACAGCAAAACGAAGACGATGTTCTGCAGGCGGATCTGGATGCGGGTTTTACGGTTGATTTCCATCTTGGCAACGGTTCCGTGACTAGTTTTGCAGGCGGTCCGCATCGAGGCGGCGAATGCTCAATACGATGAACAGGCTGATGAACAGCAGGTAGTAGACAATGTCGCTGGAGTTGAACACCCCGCGCGAGAACGATTCGAAATGGCGCAGGATGGACAGGTAGGACAGCAGGCTGCCGGTGGTTTCGCTGCCCACCTTGTTGCCGGCCCAGTCGACGATCCACAACAGCAGCAGGGCGCCAAAGGTACTGATGGCCGCCACCGTGGGCTGTTCGGTGAGACTGGACATGAACAGTCCCAGCGCAGCGAAGGCACCCACCAGCAGCAGTGTCCCCAGCAGCAGGGCAGCGAGGTGGCCGTTGTCCAGTTGCCCGGCCAGCAGTAGACTCAGCGGCATGAGGCTAACCAGCAGTACCATGATGACCAGAAAGCCGACCACACCGAGAAACTTGCCGAGGATGATTTCCGTCATCGACAGCGGTGCGGAAAACAGCAGACTGAGGCTCTGGTTGCGGCGTTCCTCGCTGATCAGGCGCATGGTCAGCAGTGGCACCACCATCATGAGAATGAAGGCGGTGCTGCCGTACAGAGGGGCAATGATCAGAGCGGTGGCGCCAGGGGCGTTATCCAGCATCTTCAGTTGCGGTTGCAGCAGGATGTAGTCGTTCAGCGAGCTTAAAAACAGGTAGGCGAGGATGAACTGCACCACGGCGAGGACGGACCAGGCCAGTGGTGAAAGAAACAGGCTGCGCAGTTCCCGTTGGGCCAGGGTGGTGATCATGCGGCTTGCTCCTTGTCATGGTCTTCTTCACGAGAGGTGATGTCGACGAAGATCTGTTCCAGGGTCTTGTGCAGGGGCGTCAGCTCTGTCAGGCCCCAGTGTTCCGCCAGCGCCTGTTCCAGCAGGGCGTCGATAAAGCGGGCAGCCTCGTCATGATGCAGGCAGAAATGCCTTTCATCCAGTTGCTCCACCTCGTCGATGCCCTCGATGGCCTGCAGCACGCCGATGTCGGGCGGATTTCTGAAGCTCACCCGGTGGCTGCGGATCTGCATCTTGCGGTCGAGGTTTTCGATGTCGTCACTGAATACCAGTTTGCCACGGTTGATGATCTGTACCCGCTTGCAGGTCATCTGTACCTCGGGAAGGATATGGGTGGAGAGAATCACCCCGTGCTCTTCACCCAGTTCACTGATCAGCTTGCGGATCTCGCGGATCTGGATGGGATCCAGACCCACGGTGGGTTCGTCCAGCACCACGATGGCTGGCTGGTGGATGATGGCCTGGGCAATGCCCACCCGTTGCTGATAACCCTTGGACAGGTTGTTGATCAGCCGTTTGCCGACGGCCTCCAGGCCACAGCGCTGTTTGACCCTGTCGAGGGCAGGGCGAATGTGGCTGCGGCGAATGCGATTGAGTCGGGCACAGAAGAGCAGGTATTCATCGACGGTCAGCTCGCGGTACAACGGTGGCTGTTCGGGCAGAAAGCCAATCTGGGCCTTGGCTTGGCGCGGCTGGTCGAGCAGATCGATGCCGCAGATGCGTATCCGGCCGCAGGAAGGTGCCAGATTGCCGGTGAGGATCTTCATGCAGGTGGACTTGCCGGCGCCATTGGGACCCAGAAAGCCCAGGACCTCACCCTGTGCCAGTTCGAAGCTGACATCATCGACAGCGGCAAGCTGACCGTAGTATCGTGAGATATGTTCTACACTTATTAAAATCTCTGCACTCATTGCAATTTTGCTGTTCCGTGTCTGTTGCTGGATAATGGGACGTTTTGTGGCCCACCGTGGATGGCATTAAGGGACGAAACCGAATTATATGCATCAGAATTTAACTGGCAAGTACGGATTCGACAAGGCAGGAAGGCAGCGGCGTCTGAATCTGCTGGGTTTCTCCGACACCGATGCCGAGCTGGCAAGACAACTCCATGCCGAGGTGTTGCATCCTCACTGCCAGGCCATTGTGGATGGCTTTTACGACTTTGTCACCCGTGATGCCGAAATGCTGCAGTTTATCGATGGGCCCGACATGCTGGCCCGTCTGAAGAAGACCCATTGTGGTTACATCGAATCCCTTGGTGTCGATTATGCTTCCGATGCCTATTTCGACAACCGTCTGGCCGTGGGTGTAGTGCATTCCCGCATTGGCCTGCCCCTGAGCCTGTACCTGGCTGCCTACCACCTGCTCGAGGAATTGATCATCGAGCAGTTTCCCGACTCGATCAGGCAACAGCTACAACGCTTTCATGAGCTGTCACGTTTTGTCAGCCGCATTGCCACTCTGGACATGTCGCTCGCCATCGATGTGTATCACCATTCGAAGGTCAGGACGCTTGCCGAATCGGTAGAAAACCTGCTGGATGAAAAACAGCAACTGACGACAGAAGTCCAGCATGATGCCCTGACCCAGACAGCCAGCCGTCGCTATCTGATGGAAGTGCTGGCAGAGGAAATCTGCCGTGCCGGGCAGGAGCGACGCGGATTGAGCATTGCCATGGCCGATCTGGATCACTTCAAGCAGATCAACGACAGTCATGGCCATCTGGTGGGAGATCAGGTCTTGCGGGATGTGGCCAGCCGAATCGAAGCGGCGGTGCGTGACAGGGACACGGTGGGGCGCTACGGTGGCGAGGAGTTCCTAGTCATTTTTCCCCAGGCCGGCATCAAGGTTGCCGAACGCATTGCCGAGCGTATTCGCAAGCACATTGACCGCAGTCCCCTGCACCTGGCCGAACTGAACCTGCCGATGACCATCAGCATCGGCATCGCCAGCTTCCAGGCCGGCGACGACTCCGAGTCCCTCATCCGTCGTGCCGATGAGGCCCTGTACCGCGCCAAGCAAGCTGGCCGAAATACCGTCGTGCTGTGATGAGCGTGTTACTGGGCGTCGATACCGGTGGCACCTTCACCGACTTCGTACTATGGCAGAACGGCCGTTTGATCACCCACAAGGTGCTGTCCACACCCCATGCGCCCGAGCAGGCGGTGTTGCAGGGGATCAATGAACTGGGACTGGACAAGACGTCCACGCTCGAATTCCATGTCGTGCACGGCTCGACCGTGGCCACCAATGCGGTGCTCGAAGGCAAGGGTGTGCCCTGTGTCTACATCAGCAACCACGGGCTGCGGGATGTCCTGACCTTGGGCCGCCAGGCGCGGCGGGAACTGTACAACCTGCAACCCCGGCCCCGGCAGCCACCGGTGCCCCGCGACCGCTGCCTGGAAACCGGTGGCCGCCTCAGTGCCACGGGCGAGGTACTCGAGGATCTGGACGAGGCCATGCTGGCTGAACTGATCCGCCAGGTTGCCGCCATCGCCCCCCGGGCAGTGGCTATCAACCTGCTGTATTCCTGGCTGGACGATGATTTTGAAAAACGCATCGAAGCGGCCCTCAAGACCCTGCCCGAGCCCCCCTTCATTTCCCGGTCCTCCGCCGTACTGCCCGAATACCGTGAATACGAACGGGGCATCACCACCTGGCTCAATGCCTACGTGGGGCCGCTGGTGGCCGGTTATCTGCAACGCCTGGCAGAAGGGGTGCCCCATGCCGGCATTTCGGTGATGCAAAGCTCCGGCGGGACCATTGCCGCCGAGCAGGCCGGCGCCCGGGCGGTCAACATGTTGCTGTCGGGGCCCGCCGGCGGTCTGGCCGCCGCCCGCTACCTGGGCGAGCTGACCGACACCCCCCGCCTGCTGACCTTCGACATGGGCGGCACCTCCACCGACGTGGCCATGATCGACGGTGAGCTGCAGCTGACCAGCGAAGGCGAGATCGCCGGTTACCCGGTGGCGGTGCCCATGGTCGACATGCATACCATTGGTGCCGGTGGCGGTTCCATTGCCCGCGTCGATGCCGGCGGTCTGCTGCAGGTGGGGCCCGAGTCGGCCGGGGCGAACCCCGGCCCGGCCTGCTACGGCCAGGGGGGGCAACTGCCCACGGTGACCGATGCCAACCTGATCCTCGGGCGCCTGCGCGCCGAGGCCTTTCTCGGTGGTGGCATGACGCTGGATATCGATGCGGCCCGACGCGCCATGACCCCGGTGGCCGAGTCCCTGTCGCTGAGTCTGGAAGCCGCCGCCGAGGGGGTGCTGCGCATCGCCAACGAACACATGGCCCAGGCCCTGCGGGTGATTTCGGTGCAGCGCGGCATCGATCCCCGGGCGCTGACCCTGGTGTCCTTCGGCGGTGCCGGTGGGCTGCATGTCTGTGCCCTGGCCGAGGCCCTGCAGATCCGTCAGGCACTGGTGCCCATTCATGCCGGGGTGCTGTCGGCACTGGGCATGCTGGTGGCACCCCGTTCCCGGCAACTGTCACGCACCCACACGGGCCTGCTGGAAGACATGGCGACCACCGAAATCGAAGCGGGCCTGAAGGAACTGCAGGCCAGTGGCATTCAGGCGCTACAGGCCGAAGGCGTTGCAGCATCGGCCATGGAGACCCGCTTCAGCCTGGATCTGCGTTACCAGGGACAGTCCTATACCCTCAACATCGACTGGGACGAACCACTGGCCACCGCAAAGCGGTTTCATCGGCATCACCAGCGGCGGTTTGGCCACCGTCTGGATCTGCCGGTGGAGCTGGTGAATCTGCGGGTGGGGCTGAAAAGCCAGGGGCAAAGTCTGCATCTGCACCGCCTGGGCCAGGGGCAGCCGGTGGAGGCGCGGCAACAGGTCGGTCTGCCCGGTATCGAGGGATCGGTGGCGGTGTATCAGCGGGAGTCGCTGGCAGAGGGGCAGCTGGTCGAGGGTCCGGCCTTGATCACCGAAACGGTTTCGACCACATTTATTGCACCGGGCTGGGCCTGCCAGGTCGATGAGGTGGGCAACCTGTGCCTGGAGAAGTCCTGAAGGAGGGCCTGCTGGCAGTTCGGCCGGATCCGGTGAGCCGGCACAGGCGGGATTTGATCAGGCAACGTCTTCATCGTCATCATGGTACTTGTTGTCAATGGCGAGAATGTGGGTATTGATCCACAGGCTGAGGAAGGCCATGAATTCCTCGCTCAGTTCACTGTCGTCACTTGCCACGAACTTCTTGGCCAGGTCATTGAGATCACCCAGCAGGTTACGGTGGATCTGCTTGTGGGCTTCGAGGCCGGGAAAATTGATGGATTCCATGTAGGCTTCTTCATCGCGAAAATGCTTGATGACATAGTCGATGAGGGTCTGGGTGGCCTGCAATACCCCCTCCTTGCCCACCTTGGCGGCATTCTTCTGGTACACCTCCTCCATCAATGCGATCAGCTTTTTGTGCTGGTCGTTCATGGCTTCGACACCAACGTCCAGATCTTCGTCCCAGGTAAAATAGCTCATTGTGCTCTCCTTGTGGGTTTGCTTGCCGTCTCGGGGTATGCGGATAGTCATAGAAACCTGTTGTATCGATAAGGTTATCGGGTGGATATGGAGGGACATGAGGGTAATTTTGTGAACTGCATCACATTTACTGTCCGCTTGCGGGGGATCAGGTGATCAGGCCGGCTGTTTCACCCGCCCAGTCGATGGCCTCTAGGTAGGCCTGGCAGAGTTGGTCGGTATCCAGGACTTCATGCCGGGGCTCGGCCCAGTTGGCTTCATCCCAGGCAATGACACACTTGAGGACCTTACCCAGTTGCCCCTCCTTTTTCAGCAGGGCCCGGTTTAGTGTCTCGCTCAGGGGCAGCTGACCGAGTACCTGCGCCATGGGTTGCTCGAGCATGGCATCGATGACCGAAAACAGACCGGCGGTAAAATAGCTTTCGTGGTCGTAGCGATCCAGCCTGCGGGCCAGTTGCTCGGTCATGCGGGCGCGGATCAGGGCCGTCATCATCAGTTCACGAGGACTGCTGTCCAGTCGGGACAGGGCCAGCAGGCTGTCACGGCCCAGCAGCATGATGGCCTGGGCAATGGAATCGATACGGCGGCGCAGGCCAAAGGGGGCCGAATTGATGTAACGCAACAGGCGAAAGGACAGGCTGACATCCTGACTGATCAGACTCTCCAGTTCATGGTCACTGACGTCCGGGCCGTTCAACTGTCCCATGAGCTGGAGGATGGCCAGCTGGTTGCTGGGCATGGGCCGGCTTTGCACCACATTGGGACGGGCAAAGAAATAGCCCTGGAAGTAATCGAAGCCCAGCTCCAGGCATTGCTGCCAGGTTTCCCTGTCCTCGACCTTTTCCGCCAGCAATCTGACCAGAAAGCGTTTCAGGGCCTTGACATGCTGTTGCAGCGTATCATCGGTGAGGGCCAGCAGATCGATCTTGATGATGTCGGCCAGCTCCAGCAGAGGTTACAGGGAGGGGGTATAGATAAAGTCATCCAGGGCGATCTGGTAACCAGCCGCGGCCAGTTTTTTTATGGCCACCAGAAGATCATCATCCATTTCGATGTCTTCGAGAATTTCCAGTACCACCGGGTTCTGCATGTTAGGCAGGGGTTGCTCGCCGAGATCAAAACCACGGGTCAGGTTGATGAAGGCGGCATGGTTGCCCACCAGCCGGTCGAGGCCAATGTCCATCAGGGCATTGAGCAGCACATCGGTTGTCGCCTGATCCCCGTCGGCAAAACTGGCCGAGGACTGGTTGCCCGCACGCCATAGCAGCTCGTAGGCAAACACCCGGTTGTCGCGATCGAAAATGGGCTGGCGACCGATAAAGACCTGATGCATGGCTGCCCCGACAGAGGCTGGTGGGTTTAAGAGGCTATCGGCAGAGGGAGCGGGGGACTTTATGGGAGGGTAATGAGACAAGTGACGAGTTACAAGTAAAACCTGGCTTCGAAGTCATTCCAGCGAAGGCTGGAATCCAGGGAGGCTTCGGACGAGTGTGAAGGCCGGTCGATGACTGGGATCGGTTTCGTGGCAGCGAACTGGCTCTTTTCCTCTAAACACCCCTGCACCGGCATGACGGTATAATCCTGCTCCTCGTCACTCAGAAAGTGGCATCTTCTTCCGCTACCTCGAGGCGAATGGGGGGCATGGGACAGTCGAGGGTGTCGGCGATGGCGCGGAAGAATTCTGCTTCGGTGGCGGTGTACTGCTGATCAGCGGTTATGCAGGCGGCACAGGCCTTGAGCAGCTGGGGTTTGAGCAGGGGCCTGAGATCTCGCAGCTTCTCCAGTGCTTCATCGAGCCGGTCCAGGCGGATGGCCTTTTTCTCCAGCAATTGCAGGGGGACTTCGGGCAGGGAGGCCTGTGCCAGTTCGATGACCTGTTGTGGTGTGATGCCCGTTTGTTTGCCGGCATGGATCAGTGCCGACAACAGCAGGTTAATCTCATCGGTGAGGCGCCGGTATGAATGATACCTGGCCCGACTGGTACGGGGCTTGATGAAGTTGCTGTCCAGGTTGTGAAACAGGATCTTCTGCAGTGACCATTCGAACAGGCTGACTTTTCTGTCTATCCGGATCAGGTGCGACACGTTGTCACGGAACAACTGATATTGCTGTGGTGACAGCTGCCGCAGGGCCGGCATGCACATGTCCAGAAGGATCAGACGGTAACCGTGCCGAATTGCCTCCACCGACTCGATCAGCTGGCCCAGACGTTGATACACGCCATCGTCCGATGCGGTTTTCAGAAATGCCAGCTGTTGATCCCGGATCGCGGGATCGGTCTCGGAGAGTAACAGCAGATAGATCACGCCACGGGCGCCGTGAGGTTCATGCACGGCTTCCTGCAGGGTAGCCGGGATGGCTTTCAGCCTGTCCTGCAGGCTTGCCAGCAGCCCGGCGTCCACCTGACCGAAGCGGTCGTTCATGTTCATGCCATCGGCTAGAACACTGCCGGTGATCACCGCAGCGGCGACGGCTTCCGGACCGGGCCGCACAGTCGTGGCCGACTCCGCCTCGGCCGGCTCTTCTGCAGGCGGCGGGCTGCTGTCGAACTGCCCATCCCAGTCCGGCTCGATGCGGCGAATGCGTTTTTCCAGCGGCGGGTGGGTGGCAAACAGGGAACGCATGCCTTCACCAAACAACAGGTGGCTGACCTCGGAACCCGCCGGGTTGTCGATGCGCGAACCATAGGCACTGCCGCCGATGCGTTTCAGGGCCCCGGCGATGCCACGGGGGTTGCGGGTAAACTGCACCGCCGAGGCATCGGCAAGAAATTCGCGTTGCCGGCTCACGGCGGCCTTGATTAGATTGCCAAAGAAGGTGCCGGCATAACCGATCACCACCAGTCCCAGCCCCAGCAACAGAATCGCCCCGCCATTGCTGTCCTTGGAGCTGCGGCGTACGCGATGCGCCCCGTAACCGGCACCCGAGCGCAGGATGAAGTAACCGATCAGGCCGATGATGAGGATGCCGTGCAGCAGACCGATAAGACGGATGTTCATGCGCATGTCGCCATTGAGGATATGGCTGAACTCATGGGCAATCACACCCTGCAACTGCTCGCGACTGAGATTGTCGATACAGCCACGGGTGACACCGATGACGGCATCGGCCGGGGTCAGGCCCGCCGCAAAGGCATTGATGCCTTCTTCGTCTTCCAGCAGGTAGACCGGCGGCACCGGGGTGCCCGAGGCGATGGCCATTTCCTCCACCACATTTAGCACTTTCTGCTTGTTAAGATCGCCACTGCTGTCGACAATCAACCGCCCCCCCAGCATCTCGGCAACCGCCTCGCCACCACTGCCAAGGCTGGCCATCTTGTACAGGCTGGCCGCCCCGACAATGACGATGACGCCGGCGCCAATCAGCAAAAAGGTGTTCCAGTCGAAAGACAGCGTGCGGGATTCACCCACGACGACTTCACTGTTGATGTAACCAAAGGCAAACATGACCAGCAGATTGGTCAGCACGATCAGTGACAGAACCGCCAGGGCAAACAGCACCACCAGCCGGCCGGTCATCTTGCGGGCGTTGTCCTGTGATTGAAAAAAATCCATGTTTCAGCCTTTCGTGATCAGACCGTCCCTGTCAAAAGGAGACCTTGGGTGCGGCCTGAATCTGGTCACTGTCCTCGAATTCCAGCAATGCGGCATCTTCACCATGGCCAAACAGGCCGGCAAACAGAACCGGCGGGAAGGTCTGCTTGTAGGTGTTGTAGGCCATGACCTGATCGTTGAAGGCCTGTCGGGCGAAGGCCACCTTGTTTTCCGTGGTGATGAGTTCTTCACTCAGCTGCATCATGTTCTGGTTAGCCTTCAGATCGGGATAGGCTTCCATGACCATGTTGAACTTGCCCATGGCGCCCATCAGTGCCCCTTCTGATGCGGCGAGGTTCTTGATGGCCCGTGCATCACCGGGATCGGCCGCAGCCGCGGCAAGGCTGCTGGCCGCACTGTTGCGTGCGGCAATGACCGCTTCGAGGGTTTCGCGCTCGTGCTTGAGGTAACCCTTGGCCGTTTCTATCAGGTTGGGGATGAGATCGTAACGGCGCTTCAACTGCACCTCGATGGTGGCAAAGCCGTTCTTGTAACGATTGCGCAGGGTCACCAGCCGGTTGTAGATACCGATGACGTAAAGCACGATGAGTCCCAGTACTACCAGGATTACGATTGTCGAAATTTCCATGTCCATCCACCTCGGTTTGCTTTGCTGTGTTCATTGTGCCGGAAATGTGTTCCGGCCGTGTTCCTGCCCGATTGTACGGCCGGCTATTGTACGGCGGCCTGTCCTTCTCCCCTCGGATCCGTGGCTGCAGTGAGCCGCTTTTTGTTCTTGTCCCATAGTACCAGTTGCATGTTGCCATAGGTACCGTCCAGGGGGTTGAGACGATGGCCCATGAGCTGCAGCTCGGCCAGGGTATCTTCGTCGAAGGCGCCTTTTTCAAACTGGATGGCATCGGGCAGGTATTGGTGATGAAAGCGCCGAGCCATGACGATGTCCAGTGCCGACTGCCCGGCCGTGACATCGAGGGTCCCCAGCAGCACCATGGTGATGATGCGGCTGCCGCCAGGGGTACCGATGATCGCAAGCCGGTTTGCACTTTCCACGAAAGTGGGGCTCATGCTGGAGAGCATGCGCTTGCCCGGTGCAATGGCATTGGCCTCGGCTCCGATCAGGCCATAGACATTGGGAACCCCGGGCTTGGCGGAAAAATCGTCCATTTCATCGTTGAGCAATACGCCGGTGCCCTCGGGCATGAAACCGGAGCCAAAGGGGTAGTTGACACTCAGGGTTGCCGCCACCCGATTGCCCTGTTTGTCGAGAATGGAGAAATGTGTGGTATGAAAGCCCGACCCGGATGTCGCCACGGGTTTGAGATCCTCGCTGCGCGTGGCTTCGTCAGGATCGATGCTGTCACGCAACTGTTCTGCGTAGGCCTTGCTGGTGAGGGTCGTCTGGGGAATCGTGACGAAGCCGGGATCTCCCAGGTACTCGGCCCGGTCCCGGTAGGCCCGGCGCATGGCCTCGACGATGAAGTGGGTGCGTCTGGCCACGGAGAGCCTGTCCAGCTCGAAGCCTTCCAGCACATTGAGCATGGTCAGCAGGGTAATGCCGCCGGACGACGGTGGTGCTGCCGAGGTGATGCGGTAACCCCGGTAGCGGCCGGTTACCGGCTTGCGTTCGATCACCTTGTAGCCAGCCAGATCTGCACTGTGCCAGATCCCGCCGGCCTTGCGGGTTTGTGCTACCAGCCTTTTGGCCACGGCGCCCTGATAGAAACCCTTGCGGCCCTGCCGGGCCAGTGCTTCGAGGGTCCGGGCCAGATCCGGCTGACGGATCACATGACCGACCGGTGGCACCTTGTTGTCGAGCAAGAACACCCGCGCCGCCGCCGGCGAGGCCCGCAGGGCACGGAGACGAAAATCGGCCATTTTCTGGTAATGGGGTGTCACCGGAAAACCTTCCAAGGCGGCACGAATGGCCGGAGCCAGTGAACGGCTCAGAGGCAGGCGGCCATATTTTTTGCCAATGTGTGCCAGCGCCGCCGGCTCCCCGGGGATCCCCGCGGCCAGTGGCCCGTCTACCGACAAGCCCGGCACCACCTTGCCCTTGCTGTCCAGATACATGTCCCGGTGGGCAGCAAGAGGCGCGATTTCACGCCCGTCGATCATGACCTCATGGCCATCACGGGCCCGGTGCAGCAACCAGAAACCACCGCCACCGAGTCCGGAGCTGTAGGGCTCCACCACGGCCAGCACCGCACTGACCGCCACCGCTGCATCGAAGGCATTGCCCCCGGCCTCGAGGATCTCGAAACCGGCCCGGGTTGCCATCGGGTGTGCCGAGACGATTGCGGCCCCCGGCGGCACTTCTTCGGCCTGCAGGGAAAAGACGAAAATCAGGAAAAAACAGACCAGATTCCATTGGCGCATGGGGGTTTCCGTGGTAGTTATTGGCTCTGGCTTACTATACTACAGGATGAGGGACGAGAGATGAGCACAGGCTGGATGAACCGAAATGGAAACCGGGTTCAGCCCGGCCTGCAACCTGCATCAACCATTCTGGCTGTTTCCTGACCGACCATTCTCCAGCAGTTTTCTCTCCCTGAATATACGTTCGGCTTTTCTCTCGTCACGCCGATCCAGCAGCCAGTAGACCATCCCCAGCACCAGCACGGCAAAGCCCAACGCCGCCAGCTTGTCCGCATCAGTCGTGGCCATGTCGAGAATGATGAACTTGCGTGCCAGAGCCAGCAGGGCAATCAGAAGCACGGTCTTGACCTGAATGATGTGGGCCTGACGATCCAGCACCTTGAGGATGGAATGCTTGAACTCCATGGCGATCAGCAGGGTCATAATCATGCCGAAAATGCCCTGAAACACACTGTGCTCCAGCGGATTCAGCGCCTCCATGACCAGCATGGAAAACACCTGGGACAGCAGTTGCCAAAGGGCCACCAGGATGATGACACTGATGACCACGCTCAGCGTCAGGGCAACCAGGTGCTCGAAGCGCTCATACAGGCTCATCACCCCCCAGTAGCGCCGGGTATCGGTGGTCGGTGGGCCGGTACGATCCTCGATATTCTTCATGGCAGTCCCCGTGTCGGTCAACGAAAGCCTTATTAAAGATAGGTGCACTTCACGGCAAATCAAGTCACGATTCTTCAGCTGCCCGCCTGTACAAAGCATATGGCGGATTCATACCGGCCGACAGGTGAGCTTGCCAGGACAATCGGTAACAGGGCGTTGAAAATCCCTTGCCTGCAAGGCAAACAGGCTGTCGAGAAATGGATTTTTCAACAGCCTGTTGAATTTCAGGGAAGCCAGACAGGCACCATGATTTTCATGCAAAAAATATCAGGCAGACAACCCCGCCTAGTTCAGGTGACCAAGCAGGTTCTTCTCGTCGTTCGTCGTACTGGCTTCGTAGATCACATAGAAGGGTTGGGTACCGATCAGATACTGACCGGCACTCATTGCCGTACCATTGGCTGTCTTGCCAAACCGGGCCCGCCCCGGTTGACCGCTGCCTGCCGGGGTACAGGAGCGTGTATCGACCACAGCACCGCTGAGATCATGGAGGCTGATGTCACTGGCCTGCAGGCAGACCACTGCCACGTATTGGCTATCCAGCGGCAGAGCATAACGCCGGCCGAAATAGATCGGATCCCAGAAGGCGGTGGCTTCGATGCCATCGCTGTCGGCCACCTGCATAGCTGCCACCGGCTTGTCGGCCACGACCTGCACTGCCCCCTGCCCCTGGCTCAGGGTATTGTCCAGACTGGAGGCATAGCGTCCGCCGGCATTGAGCATGATGCGGGTGACCACACCCTTGTCATCGGTCAGGGTGACCTGGGTATTGTCCAGCAGCGCGCCAACCACAAAGCCGCGACTGGGCACACCGACAAGCTGCCGGGCTGCCGGGGCAACACCATAGGTATCCACCAGATTGCCGGCACGCACTGCGGCGTGGCTGACGAGGAGCGGCATGTCTGAGCGTACCCGTCCCGACAGGGTGTTGTTACTGCCGGCTTCCACGACCACCACCTTGCCACGAGGTACAGTGAGTGTTTGCAGGGTGTCGGTCTGCACACTCACCCTTGCGGCTCCATAGGGACTGTACAGGTAGTAGCGATGGACAAAGCGGTAATGGGGGATGACGAACTCGTGGCCGGCAAACCAGCTGGCCACGGGCATGTCGGTGCCATCGGCATTGTTGCCCAGGGATATCGCCTCCCTGGTGTAGATCCGTGCCCCGGCCGGGGCATCCACGGTAGACAGGGTCTGTAACTGATACTGGGCCAGTCGGGCATAACTGCCCAGTCCATACAGATAGCTGTTGTCGACAAGGCTGACAGCAGTCAGACTGCCGCCTAGCTGGTTGGGATTGAGCAGATGGAAACTCAGGCCACGGCGTGAGTTTGCGTTGTTGGGATTGGAGGCCTGCCGGTACTCCAGGGTGTTGTTGAGGCCATCACCGTCAGCATCCCCCGTGCGGTCCTGCCGGTTGAGCGGGTCGAGACCCACCGCAGTTTCCCAGCCATCGGGCAGGCCATCGGCATCACTGTCACTGGCCGAGGCCGCCTGAACCGTGCCCCCATAGAACCCCATGTTGAGACGATAACCATTGGGCGCCGGTTCAGCGCCTGCCGAGACAAAGGGACTGGCCGTATCGATGGCCGGCGAGTCGGCCAGCAGATGATAATCACCCTTGGCCGCGTCGACAAAACGGGGATCCCCCCCCAGATTGCTGAAACCGCTGCTCGCCTGACCGTCGCTGACCAGCGAAGACCAGACCTGGAAGGGCCAGGTGTCTTTCAGATCGACCGTATTGGCGAGAATGGAATTGGTAATGCGCAAACCATAGCCCTGATTCCAGTCAATGCCCATGGAAAATCCGCTGAGAGTCACGTTGTTCAGCCGCAGTTCGGTGCGCGAGCCGCTACCCACGGCAGGATCACTGGCCACAATTGCCGTGGCCGCGGTGCCGGTGAGCAGCACGTGATCCATGAACAGCTTGGTATCCCGGTTCATGTTCAGTGTCTGGCTCAAGCTGATCTCGGTATTGCGGAATTCCACATTACGGCTGTTGACGTAATAGGCATAACCCGAGACAGACCAGCTCAGATTACTGAGCCCACCCCAGCGCAAACCATTGATGTAGACAAAAGCCGAAGCCAGCCGGGCACTACGATTTTCTGGCCCACGGAGGAGGACAGACTTGTTCAGGCCAAGGAAACTGTTGCCGCCATAGCTGCCTGGTGCCAGGACTACCGTGTCCCCCGCCCTTGCCGCAGCAATCCCACTGCGCAGGGAAGCAAAGGGACTGGAGAGACTGCCATCACCCGTTGCATCATCACCGTTGACGGCATCCACATGGATGGTCTGGATGACAGGCCGTGAAGCCGCATCCGCAGGCAGGGTTCCACGCAGATACTCGATAACGTTATCGACACCATCACCATCCATGTCACGCCGGGCATCGTCGCGCCGCTTCCAGGTGCCGCGCAGGGTCTCCCAGTCATCACTCATGCCATCGAGATCACTGTCCGCATAGGACAGGGGATCAGTACCACTGGCGACTTCCTCGCCATCGTTGATGCCGTCCTGATCCGTGTCGGGCCGTTTGGGATTGGTGTTATAGACATTCACCTCATCACCATCAGACAGGCCATCGAGATCACTGTCTTCCACATTAGGATCGGTACCAAGCTGAAACTCGGTGAGGTTGTCGATGCCATCATTGTCGGTATCGAGCAATGCGTCAGCCGGATCCAGCAGGTTGAGGCCATTTGCCACTTCCCAGCCATCCAGCATGCCGTCGCTGTCCGTATCACGGCTCAATGGGTTCGAACCATACTGCTTGACCTCAACGCCATCGAGCAGGCCATCGCCATCGGTATCTTCCCGATTTGCCTTCGTGCCGGCCGTATATTCTTCGAGATTGTTCAGGCCATCCTTGTCGGGATCCAGCACCGCATCATTCACGAGGGGATTGGTCTGGTTGTCGATTTCCCAGCCATCGGCCATACCATCCCCATCCGTATCCGGATTGCGCGCATCCAGATCACCACCGGTTGGTGCCGGGGTATAGTTGTTGCAATCCCCGTCGTAACAGACTTCCTGAAAATCGGTCAGGCCATCATTATCGGTATCGGCCAGGGTCGGGTCGGTGCCAAAGCGAGTTTCGGCGATGCGATAGAGTCCATCCTTGTCCTCGTCCAGATCGAGCGGGCGGGGATTATGACCAAACGGCGCGTACAGGGGGTCACCCCAGATACTGCCGGTAATATAACCACCCCGCTCACCACCACCAGCGCTGAGGACCGCTTCTGCAGTATTGACGCCCGCCACCAGCTGCCTGAACACACTGAACCAGGCATGCAGGCGGGAATTCTGTGGATGCTTGATGTTGACCACAACCGTCGTCGCGCCACGCTTGAGCAACGAGCCTGCAAACGTCCTGCCATTGCTCACCGAGACCGAGGCAAGCAGGCCGGGCTGCACATCCAGGCTGGCCGGCCAGGGTCGAACATTTTCCTTGGTGTTGTTTACCCCGCCAGCGGAGAAGATCAGCGGATTGATCTTCGTCGCAATCAGACCATCCATGAACTGCCCGGCATTGTAATCCCAGGCCGGTTCCTGCAGGCAGGTTGAGGAATTCCAGCCGCCCGATGAACGAATCCGAACGAGATTCGTTTCGCTCACTCCCTGCTTGAGGGCATCCTGCGCCATGGCTTCGGTAATGCCCGAATCCACGTCGATGAACGAGGCCGTATTGCCTTCACGACCAAAGAACAGCAAGCTGCGGCTCGACAGGGCGTTGAACTCGGCAATCGAGGTCGTTGCAGCTATGCCACCATTGACGAGGTCCTTGACGAACTGCGAGTTTTCCAGTGGAATCGCCAGTTCCGGCGAGGTGGCCAGATCCGCATCCGGGAAGGCTTCCAGATAGTAGGGCAAACCAATGCGGCCATAGGGCCTTACCGAAGGATGATTACTCAGATCCACCGGCAGAGGTTCATACCACTGGCGGCCATAGGGCTTGAGGTTACCACCGAATGCACACCAGCGTGTGGCATCATTGGTACGCTCGACAAAGGGGCTGGCGCCATCACCCATGTCCATGTACGGAAAATAGAGGTTCGAATCCGTCGGTGCCACGGAGGTGCGCAATGTCGTTGCCGGTGCCTCGATCTTGACCCTTGCAAACCACAGGGCGTGGCCTGCCAGACTGTCCAGTGCCAGATCGTGCAGGTTATTGGTATCCCTGACCACCAGCGGCGTACCCGGCGCCAGCAACACCATCTGGATATCGTTTGCAGTGATATAGTTTGCAACCTCAACAAGAAAATCGAAAGCACCCGGATTATTCCAGCGTACCTTCGTACCCATGTCGTAGCCAAACAGGTGGGTAGTCGGCATGCCATAGCGGATCATGTACCACTTCGCCATGTCGTAGGAAAAGCTGTCGGCTTCAGCCGGATCGACACTGTCCATGCGTACTGTGTTATAGATAACCATGATCCGGGCCGGATCGACACGCTCGGACTTGACCAACGGTGTCGTCGCAAAGCTGGCCGGCATGACAGAAAGGGTGGCAAGAATCAGCAGCCACGACATGATGAGAAGTTTTCTTGAAGTTTGCATTGCAATCCCCCCGTAACACCGGACATTCGGTTCACTGAACTCCGCTTTTATTACAGGCTGCCTGCTACCAGGAAACATCAAGGCCCGTTATTATTGTTCTGTATTGCAGTTCCTGCGAACTTCATGGCCAGACAAGGGGATAACAAACTACCAACCGTGTTGGACTCGCGGGTATCCAAGGTAAAGAGAATATGACATAGCGGCCATCACTACCGCTTAAATTCAAAAAGCCGGTCAAGCCGACGACAGGCAAATCATACAACATTCCTGTGACAGCCAGACGACAAGCCTGTTTTCATTCAGATCCGACTTTGGGAAAAACCCCAGGCCAGATAGACATTGTCTGCCATACTGTTCAGCCTAATCAAGTTGAATCGATGACTGCATAACAATAACCATACCTGTTCAATAACAGCATATTTACCAGTGCATGACAGTGACAGATATCACACAGTATCGAACCGGTATTACAGGCACAAGTCAATGGCTATTCGACCCGGATGTGGTCCACCTCATGCGGCAGCTTTACTGAATGACCAGGCCAGGCAATCTTGATTTTTCTTTGATTACTTGGAACTCAGGATTTGTGCATGTCGGTGGGCCGTGTATAGAGCCATATCCGTAGCCTTGAACCCGGTAGCAGCACAGCATCACCCCTGACTCAGCTGCAAACAGACCCCGTTGCCCAGATCCAGTTCGATCGTAGGCGCCAAAGATTCAGCACCCTTTCAGCCAGAATGGCAGAATACTTACTTCATGTTCCAGGGCGGTGCGGGTAATATCACCACCGTAGCGCTTGAGGATCTTCTCCAACCGATACAGCCGGCAAGGCATCGGCATATTTGGAAATCAGGACATAGGCCAGCAATTGCACGCTGGCAATGCATTTGCCCAGTGGGTGCGGCGGCCTTTGGGCGGCAATCATCTGCTGTTCGCCGCCTTGTTCAAAAAC
>JAJRYG010000001.1 GCA_024275915.1 Gammaproteobacteria bacterium | reverse complement strand
GCCATGGTGCCGTCTTCATTGAGGATCTCGACGATCACCGAGGCCGGCTCCTTGCCGGCCAGACGGGCCAGATCACAGCCGGCTTCGGTATGGCCAGCACGGGTCAGCACCCCGCCGGGCTGGGCCATGAGCGGAAAGATGTGGCCAGGCTGAACCAGATCCGAGGGCTTGGCATTGGCGGCAACGGCAGCCTGTACCGTTATCGCCCGATCCGACGCGGAAATGCCGGTGGTCACGCCGTCGGCCGCTTCGATGGAAACCGTAAAGTTGGTGGTGTGGCGCTCATTGTTCTGACTGACCATCAACGGCAGACGCAGGCGTTCACAACGCTCCCGGGTCAGGGTCAGGCAGATGAGCCCCCGGCCATAGCGTGCCATGAAATTGATGTCATCGGCGCTAACATTTTCTGCCGCCATGATCAGGTCGCCTTCATTCTCGCGATCTTCATCGTCCATCAGGATGACCATCTTGCCCTGACGAAAATCCTCGATAAGTTCTTTGGTTGTGTTTATTGCCATAGTCTCAACTTTGCTGTCGCGATTGTGTTTCAGTGACGGGACTTGATGAACCCGTACTCGTGTAATTTTTCCAGGCTGATGCCCGCCGTCTGCACGCTGGCCGCCTCGTCACCCAGCAACAAGCGTTCCAGATAACGGGCGATGAGATCCACTTCCAGGTTGACCCGCGTGCCCGCGGCAAAACTGTCCATGGTGGTTTCATGCAGGGTATGGGGCACGATATTCAGTTCGAACTCGGTGCCATCGACGGCATTGACCGTGAGGCTGATGCCGTCGACACAGATGGAGCCCTTTTCGGCGATGTAACGGGCCAGTTCGTCCGGCGCCTTGATCCTGAAGCGTTCCGAGCGGCCATCACTGTGGCGGCTGATCACCTCCCCCACGCCATCCACATGGCCGCTGACCAGGTGACCACCGAGCCGGGTGGTGGGGGTCAGGGCCTTTTCCAGGTTGACCTGGCTGCCACTGACCAGATCACCGATGCCGGTGCGCTCGAGAGTTTCGCCGGACACGTCGGCCCAGAAACCGTCACCGGGCAATTCCACTGCGGTCAGGCAAACGCCATTGACGGCAATGCTGTCCCCCAGCTGGACATCGCCAAGATCCAGTTTGCCGGTCAGGATCCGCAGGCGCACATCGCCGGATTTGGGTTGCACGGTCTGTACCGTGCCGATGGCTTCGATTATTCCGGTAAACATCTCATTGTCCCGTTCTGTCAATTGTTGCGCTGATACGCCAGTCGTTGCCCACCGCACGCATGTCATCGATGTGCAGCGTGAGCTTGTCTTTCATGTGTTGCAGCCCGGGCAGATGAAACAGGCCACGGGCCGAGTCCCCCATCAGCACCGGCGCCATGTAGATCACCAGCGCATCGATCAAGCCGGCTTGCAGCATGCTGCCACTCAACACCGCTCCGCTTTCCAGCAGGACTTCGTTGACTTCCCGGTCTGCCAGTTCTCGCAGCACCGCTTCGAGATCCACGCCCTGTTCGTCTCTGGCCAGCTTCACCACCGTTGCCCCGGCCTGTTGCAGTTTCTGGCGGGCTTCGTCATCGTCGCTGCCGGTCATGATCAGGGTCTCATCCGGCTGCTGCAGGATTTTCGCCGTCAGCGGAGTACGCAAATGACTGTCGACAATCACCCGCAGGGGTTGGCGTTCGATGCCCTCGAGTCGCACGGTCATGGCCGGATCATCGGCCAGCACCGTGCCCACGCCGGTAAGGATGGCCGAGCTGCGCGCCCGCAGGCCTTGCACGTCCTGCCGGGCCGCCGGACCGGTGATCCACTGGCTTTCACCGGAAGCCATGGCGGTGCGTCCATCGACGCTCATGGCCAGCTTGTTGCGCACCCAGGGCAGGCCGGTTTCCATGCGCTTGATAAAACCCGGATTCAGTGCCCGCGCCTGGCTTTCCAGCAGTCCCACCTGCACCTCGATGCCGGCTTCGCGCAACCGGGCCAGCCCCTTGCCCGCCACCCGGGAATGAGGGTCGGGCATGGCGGCGATCACCTTCGCCACCCCAGCCTCGATCAGGGCCTGGCTACAGGGCGGGGTTCTGCCGTGGTGACAGCAGGGTTCCAGAGTCACATAGGCCGTGGCGCCGCGCGCCCTTTCACCGGCATCGCGCAGGGCATGCACCTCGGCATGGGGTTCACCGGCACGCTGATGCCAGCCCTGGCCGACGAGCCGGCCGTCACGAACGAGGACACAACCAACCCGCGGATTGGGGGCCGTGGTATACAACCCCCTTTCTGCGAGCTGCAGAGCCAGCGCCATATATCGATGATCATCGGCGCTGAAGGCCATGTCCCCTCCCCGG
Organism: Gammaproteobacteria bacterium; assembly: GCA_024275915.1. Lineage (GTDB taxonomy): Bacteria > Pseudomonadota > Gammaproteobacteria > UBA6429 > Thiohalophilaceae > JAJRYG01. Next base: position 3,290 of record JAJRYG010000001.1, on the reverse strand, counting down.
CCACCCGACAGCCATGCCCACGTGATCAACTTTCATCGTCAGGCAGCAATGACTGTTGATGCTTTTTCTCTTCCGGTGTCGGCACCTTCCTGAGGTTATCGATTTCTTCCTGAAAGGCACTGACATCCTCGAAACTGAGGTAGACCGAAGCAAAACGGACATAGGCCACCTGGTCCAGATCGCGCAACTCTTCCATTACCCAGTCACCCAGCATGCGCGAGGGGAGCTCCCGTTAACCGGTGGCGCGCATGCGTTTCATGATGCGGTTGATCGACAGTTCGATGTCCTCGGTATCCACCGGGCGTTTTTCCAGTGCCCGCAGCATGCCAGTGCGCAGCTTGTCCTCGTCGAAGGGCTCGCGGCGGCCATCACTCTTCATCAGCCTGGGCATCACCAGTTCGGCCGTCTCGAAGGTGGTAAAGCGTTCGTTACAGCTCTGACACTCGCGTCGACGACGTACCTGGGCCCCGTCACTGGCCAGCCGGCTGTCGATGACCTTAGTGTCGTCTGCTCCACAAAAAGGGCAATGCATAAGATTCAGTGACGAGGGACGAGGGACGAGGAACGAGGGAGTCCTGCATATTCCTCACCACTGAATCGGCGAGAATCGACAACGAACCATCCCCTGCTCAAGACGGCTCTGAAGCCCTTGGCCGGCAGATCCTTGACATCGTCACTCGTCACGCGTCACTCGCCCCTTTCATTTATAGACCGGCAGACGTTTGCAAATGGCCTGGACCTTGTCCTTGACCGTCTCGATCACGGCATTGTCGCCGCGGGCATCGATGATGTCGCACATCCAGCCGGCCAGATCCCGGCAATCCGTTTCGTTGAAACCCCGGGTGGTGGCCGCCGGGGTACCGATGCGGATGCCACTGGTGACGAATGGTGACTGGGGATCGTTGGGTACGGCATTCTTGTTGATGGTGATATTGGCCGCACCCAGCCAGGCATCCACGTCCTTGCCGGTGAGTCCCTGCTTGATGAAGCTGACCAGGAACAGGTGGTTGTCGGTACCACCGGAGATGACTTCGTAACCCCGTTCGATGAAGGTATCGGCCATGGTCCGGGCATTGGTGACCACCTGTTTCTGGTAGTCGACAAACTCGGGCTGCAGGGCTTCCTTGAAGGCCACGGCCTTGCCGGCGATGACGTGCATCAACGGGCCGCCCTGGGTGCCGGGGAAGACCATGGAATTGAGTTTCTTTTCAATCTCGGGATTGCTGCGGGCGAGAATGATGCCACCACGGGGACCACGCAGGGTCTTGTGGGTGGTGGAGGTGGTGATGTCGGCAATCTGCACCGGATTGGGATAGATGCCGGCGGCCACCAGACCGGCCACGTGGGCCATGTCGACAAACAGCCAGGCACCCACTTCATCGGCAATATCCCGGAAACGCTGCCAGTCCACCACCCGGGAATAGGCACTGAAGCCGGCGATGATCATCTTTGGCTTGTGTTCGCGGGCCAGGGCCTCGACCTGTTCGTAGTCGATCTCGCCGGTGCTTTCGTTCAGGCCGTACTGCACGGCATGGAAGATCTTGCCGGAAAAATTGACCTTTGCGCCATGGGTCAGGTGGCCACCGTGAGCCAGGCTCATGCCTAGAATGGTGTCCCCCGCCTGCAGCAGTGCCAGGTAGACGGCGGCATTGGCCTGGGAACCCGAATGGGGCTGGACATTGGCGTAGTCGGCACCGAACAGTTCCCTGGCCCGATCGATGGCCAACTGCTCGGCCACATCCACGTATTCACAGCCACCATAGTAGCGTTTGCCCGGATAGCCTTCAGCATATTTGTTGGTCAGCACCGAACCCTGGGCCTGCATGACTCGCGGGCTGGTGTAGTTTTCCGAGGCGATCAGTTCGATGTGATCTTCCTGTCGCTGGGCTTCCTTTTCCATGGCATCCCACAGTTCGTCATCGAACCCGGCAATTTTCATCTCTTTGCTGAACATGCTTATCCTCAAGGCTAAATTATTTATTCTTAAAAAACAGAAGGTTATGGATTTCTCCCGCCAGAAAGCCCGATTTGCAAGGCGGCTTTCCAAAGGCGGTAAATGTTAACCGATCCGGGCCGAAAATGCATTTCATCGACGAGGATGAAAATCGAAGCCCCAGATCGCAGGCAAAAAAATCCCCCGCCTGGGCGAGGGACTCTTTGGCAGCCCCGGATTGCGCAAGGCAATCCCCGAGCGTTTACTCTTCCATTTCACCGCCAACGGCAATGGTCAGGGCCTCTTCGATGGCCGACGGTGCACACATGATGGAAGCAAAACTGTTGCTGCCCATCATGGACAGATCCGGGAAGCTGATGGCAATACGGAACTCGGCACGCAGGGCATAGGCATGGTTGCCACGCACGACGATTTCATAGGGCAGATGAGCTGAAGACTTGATGTCCTTGAAATCAATCTTGTCCATAATGTACTTGTCTCCGGCACATTCATCCGGGGTCTTCTCGGTCATGTGTACGGCAAACAGGGTCGCTTCCTTGCCCGGCAGATCGATACGGTAGACTTCCTTGACACCACCCTGACCGGCTTCCAGGTGCTTTTCGATCTTCTTCACCGCATCCTTGTAACTGTCGTAGTCGGCAAGATCGTGCAGATCATCGAAATAGGGCATCAGCCACTTGTACTGGTAGTCACGCAGCTTCTTCGCGGTCAGGCCCTTTTCGGAACCATAGGTCTCTTTGGCACCCAGTGCCTTGCCCAGTTCGGCCGCCACATCGGACAGGTCGCCTTTCAGGCGGTAGGCCTGGGCCATGTAGACCGGGTTGGTATAGGCCACCTGGATCTTGCCATCCTTGCCCTTGGTCACGGAGACACGCTGGGCCACGGCAAAGATCCCAAACTGACTCTTGGCCGCTTCGTCCTTGAGGGCCTTGTTGGTCACACCGATGATGACGACACCGTCATAGGGTGAATATTCACCGGCAATCTTGAAGCCGGCAGACTTGAGTTTGGAGCGGGTGGAATCCACCACCTCAGCCATGTCACCACTTTGGATACTCGCCAGCACGAAGGGTTTCAGACGTTCTTCCGCCTGGACGGCAACCATGACACACAGCGACAGAATCACTGCAATAATGCTTCTGCTTTTTAACATGAAGGCTTTCCTCTAGATTTATTTTTTATAATCGACTGAATCAAAGACCTGAACTGTCAAGTCTCTATTCAGATCTCGGGTACAGGAAAAAATGAACAGGCTTTTGGCGCCGGATAATCGATGGATAATTATTCGCAGCTGTTAAAAAAGGGTCATGGAAAAAGCCATGACCCTTTTCTTTTT
>JAJRYG010000036.1 GCA_024275915.1 Gammaproteobacteria bacterium | reverse complement strand
TCCCATGTTTTCTCGGAGGCTCGCTAAAACAGTTCTTCGGTTATGTCACCGCTGCCAGGTTCCATGTCGGGACTGTCCGGCTGCAGAGGTTGGTCTTCGGCATGCCGGGTGGGGACATGTTCCGTACGGAAGTATTCGAACATCGTATTCTTGCTGCCGGGTCCGGCCAGTTCACCGGTTTCGGCATCGATGCGCACCGAGACGATACCCGGTGGCTGCTCCAGTTCCGATTCAGGCTCGTTCTTCAGTGCCACCCGCATGAAGTCGATCCACATGGGCAGGGCCGCACGGGCGCCGGTTTCCCGATCCCCCAGCGGCCGGGGATTGTCGAAACCGACCCAGGCGATGGTGGCCACATTGCGATTGAAGCCCGAGAACCAGGCATCACGCTGATCGTTGGTGGTGCCGGTCTTGCCGGCCAGATCCTTGCGCCGCAGCACCAGGGCCCGCCGGCCGGTACCGTAGCGGATCACATCCCGCAGCATGGTGTTCATGAGAAAGGCCACCCGCGGCTCGAGCACCCGGGGCGCCGGCTTGATAACCGGCGGGCCGGCCAAGGCAAACTGCCGGTCCTTTTCGCTCAGGGCATCGAACCGGGCCCTGGCAAGGCGGGCCGCCTCGGCCTGGCTGGCCTTTTCTTGCCGACGGGCCGTTTTCTCGGCCTGCCTTTGTTCCTCGCTGAGTCCCCGACTGGCCTCACGTCGGGCTTCGGCCTTGGCTTCGCGGGCATCGGAACAACTGGGACAAACCTGCCTTGGCTGTGCCAGCCAGACCACACGCCCCTTGGAATCCAGGATGTAGTCGACGAGATAGGGGTCGGGCCGGTAACCGCCATTGGCGAACACCGCATAGCCCCGCGCCAGTGACAGGGGCGTCAGGGAACCGCTGCCCAGTGCCAGTGACAGATCCCGGGGCAGGCCCTTTCTGTCGAAACCGAAACGGGTCACGTAACGCACCGCATAACCGATGCCGATGTCTCTGAGCAGGCGAATCGACACCAGGTTGCGCGACTTGATCAGGGCCTGACGCAGACGGGTAGGCCCGTAGAAATGACCACTGTAATTTTCCGGCCGCCAGGTATCTTCGAGTCCGGGGGCATCGAAGACCACCGGGGCATCATTGATGATGGTCGCCGTGGTAAAGCCCTTGTCCAGTGCCGCCGTGTAGATAAAGGGTTTGAAACTGGAACCGGGCTGGCGCTTGGCCTGGATGACCCGGTTGAACTTGCTGGCATAGAAGTCGAAGCCCCCCACCAGGGCCTTGATGGCCCCGTCATCGGGGTTCAGTGAAACCAGAGCACCGGACACAGTGGGTTTTTTCGCCAGCCAGCTGCAGCCCCGTCTTGCCGGCGAGGTGTAGATGATGTCACCCACCGCCAGCAGATCCGAGGCTTTTTTCAGCTCGGGACCCACATGGTTGTCGTCGATGTACTTGCGTGCCCAGCTGAGCTGCTCCCAGGGCAGGTAGACCAGCCGCCTGTCGCGGGTCCAGGCCCAGGCCGCCTGCTCTTCCAGGGCAATCACCACCGCCGGGGCAAAACTGTCATAAGCCGAATAGTCGGCCAGTGCCGCGTTCCAGGCCTCGAAGTCGTCTTCCGCGGTATCCACCTCCACGTGTCCTTCGATGCCCCGGTAACCGTGACGCCGGTCGTAGGCCAGCAGGGCATTGCGCAGGGCCGTATTGGCGCCACGCTGGGCCGGCGCATCGATGGTGGTGTAAACCTGATAACCATCGGTATAGGTCTTTTCTCCATAGCGCCGGACCATTTCGTTGCGGACCATTTCGGCCACATAAGGGGCCTTGAGATCCAGAGCCAGGCCATGCACCACCGCATGTACATCGTCCTGCAAGGCGCTCTCGTACTGGGCCTTGTCGATATAGTTCAGGGCATACATGCGACCCAGCACATAATTGCGGCGAATCTCGGCCCGCTCGGGATTGACCACCGGGTTATAGCGCGAAGGCGCCTTGGGCAGGCCGGCGATCATCGCCAGCTCGGGCAGGGTCAGTTCGGACAGGTTCCGGCCATAGTAGACCTTGGCGGCCGCAGCAAAGCCATAGGCCCGTTTGCCGAGGTATATCTTGTTCAGGTACAGGGTGAGGATGTCTTCCTTGCTCAGTTCCTTTTCTATTTTGAGGGCAAGGAAGATTTCATTGAGCTTGCGCAGGTAGGTCTTTTCCCGCGACAGAAAGAAATTGCGTGCCACCTGCATGGTAATGGTGCTGCCGCCCTGGCCCTTTTCACCGGTGCGGATCAGATGGAAGACCGCGCGCAGGATACCCTGGTAGTCCACCCCCGGGTGTTCGAAAAAGCGATCATCCTCGGCCGCCAGCACCGCCTTAATCAGGTAATCGGGGAACTGTTCATACCTGAGAGGAATGCGCTTCATTTCACCGAATTCGGCAATCAGCCCCCCATCCTTGCTGAAAACCCGCAACGGCACCTGCAACTTGACGTCTTTCAAGGTATCGATTTCCGGCAAGCGCGGGGTCAGGTAGGCATAGGCACCAAAAAGTCCAATGACACCGAGCAGGGAGAAAATGAGGAAAGTGACCGCTAAAAATGTGACCAGCTTCTTAAAAATGGGCTTCATGTCTACCTTAGATATAAAGATTCAGGATAAAGTAACCGATAACGCCTGAACTGTCAGTATATCGCTTCAATGAAATGAAAACTAATCTGGATTTGTAATTATTCATTGTATGTCCTATAGTTGACTCTGAAACCTAATGTAGTTATACATATATTTCTTGTAACCCAAAGCAATTAAAAGAAAATTATGGGTCTGGCAGAACTCTTCAAGCCTAAAACACCGGCAATGCTCGGGCTGGATATCAGCTCCACAGCCGTCAAACTCCTCGAACTGGGCCACAGTGGCGATCGGCTGCGTGTCGAAAGCTATGCGGTGGAACCCCTGCCACCCAACTCGGTCATCGAAAAGAACATTTCCGATGTAGAGGCCGTCGGTGAGGCCATCAAACGGGCAGTCAAGCGTTCCGGTTCACGCAACCGGCTGGCTGCGGCCGCGGTCGCCGGTTCGGCCGTCATCACCAAGGCCATTTCCATGCCCGCCAACCTGTCGGAAGACGAGATGGAGCAACAGATCCAGCTCGAAGCCGACCAGTACATCCCCTATCCATTGGAAGAAGTCAATCTGGATTTCGAGATTCTCGGCCCCTCGGAGAATGATCCGGAACGGGTTGATGTCCTGCTGGCGGCCTCTCGAAGCGAAAACGTCGATGTCCGCGTAGCCGCCATGGAACTGGCTGGTCTGAAAGCCAAGATCATCGATGTCGAAGCCTACGCCATGGAGAATGCCTTCAAACTGCTGGCCCCCCAGATGCCGGAACAGGGCATCGACCAGACCATCGCAGTGGTCGATGTGGGCGCCACCATGACCACCCTCAATGTCATGCACGATCAGAAAAACATCTACACCCGCGAGCAGGTCTTCGGCGGCAAGCAGCTGACCGAAGAAATCCAGCGCCGTTACGGCCTCTCCTACGAAGAAGCCGGCATGGCCAAACGCCAGGGTGGCTTGCCCGACAATTACGTGCCCGAAGTCCTGGAACCTTTCAAGGACGCCATGGCGCAACAGGTCAGCCGCTCGCTGCAGTTTTTCTTCTCCTCCAGCCAGTATGGCAATGTGGATCACATCGTCCTGGCCGGTGGCAGCGCCATGATTCCGAATATCGATGAAATGATTGCCGACAAACTCGGTGTACACACTTCGGTTGCCAACCCCTTTGCCAACATGACCCTGGCATCCCGGGTCAAGGCACAAAGTCTGAGTAATGATGCTCCTGCGCTGATGATTGCCTGTGGACTGGCAATGAGGAGTTTCGACTAATGGCTCATATCAATCTCCTGCCCTGGCGCCAGGAACTGCGCAAGGAACAGCAACGCCAGTTCCTGACCATCATGGGGCTGTCGGTGTTCCTCATGTTGGCCATCATTGCCCTGGTGCATATCCAGGTAGCCGGGATGATCGATCACCAGAAATCCCGCAACGAATTCCTCAAGAAGGAAATCGCCAAGGTCGAAAAGCAAATCAAGGAAATAGATACCCTGTCCAAGCAGAAAAAAAGCCTGCTGGCACGCATGGAAGTCATCGAAACCCTGCAGTATAACCGGCCAGAAGTCGTGCATCTGTTCGATGAGCTTATCAAGGTCATGCCCGAAGGTGTTTACCTCACCGAGCTGAAACAATCGGGCAAGGACCTGGTGATGAAAGGCGTCGCCCAGTCCAATGCACGAGTCTCAGCCCTGATGCGCAATATCGAGGCATCAGAATGGCTGGCTGAACCGAAGCTGGATATCATCCAGAAGAAAGGCCGGGGTGACAGCAATGAACGCATCTTTACCCTCCGAGCCAAACAAAAACGTAAAAAGGTCGATGACAAGAAATGAAAAATTTCGATCTTAATGAACTAGACCTGTCTGCCATTGGCAGCTGGCCCATGGCCATCAAGGCAACCCTGATTGCCGTCGTCTGCATCATTGTCCTGGCGCTGGGTTATTTTCTCGACATCAGTAGCCAGCTGGATGAGCTGGATCGAAACCGCGCACAGGAAAACCGCCTGAAGAGCGAATTCGAGAAAAAACAGGCCAAGGCCGCCAATCTCGATGCCTACAAGCAGCAACTGGCAGAAATGGAAACCTCGTTTGGCACCATGCTGAGACAACTGCCCAGCAAAACGGAAGTCGAACAGCTGCTGGTTGAGATTTCCCAGACCGGTCTGGCCAGTGGTATCGAATTCCAGTATTTCAAACCCGAATCTGAAAGAAAAATTGATTTTTATGCCGAACTGCCCATCAAGATGAAAATGACCGGCAGTTATCATCAGTTTGGCCGCTTTGTCAGTGGAATTGCTTCCCTGCCAAGGATTGTCACCCTGCACAACATCATCATCAAGGGTGACAAGAAAGGCAACCTGAGGATGGACGTGCAAGCCAAGACCTACCGTTACATGGATGAAGATGAAATTGCCCAGTCACGTAAAAAGAAGAAGAAAAAGAGGCGCAGATAAACCAGAGCTACCCAACCGTAGATACAGTTTACTGAACTGATTGCAAAATATGAGTACACAGCAAATACATAAACTATCATGGCGCATCAGCCTGCTCGTCGCAGTGGCTCTGATCCTGCCCGCCTGCAGCGGCGATCGGCATGATGATCTGGTTACTTTTGTGGAAAAGGTCAAAGCTCGCCCCAAAGGCAAGATCAAGCCCCTGCCTGAAGTCAAGCCATTCGAAACCTTTGTCTACGACGATACAGACAGGCGTGATCCCTTCACTCCCTTTGTCGAGGACGTACACATCGAACAGGACAAGCAGGTGGTCGACAGCGGTCTGCGTCCGGACATGAATCGCAAGCGCGAAGCACTGGAAGCATTTTCACTCGACAGCCTGAAATATGTCGGCACCCTGGAGAAGAAAGGCACCACCTGGGCTCTGATTGCGGCCCCGGACAATACGGTCTACCGCGCACAGGTTGGCAATCATATTGGCCGAAACTATGGTGAAATCCTCGAGATTTCAGAAACACAAATCAAGATTAAGGAAATAATACCTAATGGTGCGACTGGTGGCTGGATTGATCGCATGTCATCAATCAGCATTCGGGAATAAGCACCTGCTGGAGATTAAACCATGAAGATGATAACCCTCACCCTCAACAAAGCGGTCTCTTTGCGTCTGCTGGCAAAAAGTCTGTTGCTAATATTCATCCTGCCCATCAGCGTGCAGGCCAATACGCTGAACGAAATCAGCTACGCCGCGCTGCCCGGGGACAAGGTGCAAATCAAACTCGGCATGTCGGAACCGGCAGCGGAACCGGCCAGTTTTACCATCGACAATCCGGCTCGCATTGCGATTGACTTTCCTTCCACCAGCGTCAATCTCAAACAGAAAAAACATGACATAAATGTGGGTGTGGCCCGCAGCATCACCGCGGTCGAAGCCGGTGGCCGGACACGCGTAGTCATCAATCTGGCCAAACTGGTGGGCTACCAGACCAAGGTCAACGGCAATGAGGTGATCATCACTCTCAATGACAATGCCAGTACTTTTGCCAGCACCAGCCCTGCTGAAAGTGGCATCGTCACAGGTGTAAGCAAGGGCACCGGCGCTAACAATGTACTCAACCTCGATTTCCGTCGTGGCAGCCGGGGTGAAGGCCGTATCGAACTGATACTCGCGGATCCCAACACCCCCGTCGACATGAAAAAACGCGGCAAGCAGATCTTCGTTACCATGAAGAATAGTTCCCTGCCGGAAAACCTGGAACGCCGTCTGGATGTCATCGATTTTGCCACTCCGGTATCCACTGTCGATGCCTTCAACCATGGCAACGATGTTCGAGTCATCATTACCGCAAACCAGAACTTCGAACACCTTGCCTACCAGGCCGATGAAAAGCTGACCATCGATGTCAAGCCGGAGGTCAAGAAGGATGATGACAAGAAAAAAGGCCGTCGCAAGTTCCCCTATACGGGTGAGCGGCTGTCACTCAACTTCCAGAGCATCGAAGTCCGCGCCGTGCTGCAGCTGATCGCCGATTTCACCGGCATCAACATGGTGACCAGTGACACGGTCAAGGGCAACCTGACCCTGCGTCTGAAGAATGTTCCCTGGGATCAGGCCCTGGACATTGTGCTCAAGACCAAGGGGCTGGCAAAACGGGTTTCCGGCAATGTCATGCTCATCGCCCCCGCCCAGGAAATTGCCGCACGGGAAAAACTCGAGCTGGAGGCCTCCAAGCAGGTCATCGAACTGGCCCCGCTGATCAATGAAACCATCCAGGTCAATTATGCCAAAGCCGATGAGCTGGCAAAGCTTGTTTCTTCGGGCAAGACCAGCATACTCTCTGCCCGGGGTACCATCAGCGTCGACCAGCGAACCAACAAGCTGCTCATCAAGGACACGGCAGAAAATATCGATGCCGTTATCGCCCTGGTCGAAGAACTCGATGTGGCCATCACCCAGGTTCTGATCGAATCCCGTATCGTGCTGGCAAGTAACCAGTTCAGCAAGGAGCTTGGTGTCAAGTTCGGTGTTTCCGGCACCACGCTCAATGGCAGCCGCCGTACCACCACGTCCGGTTCACTCAATGCCGCCGATAACTTCAACCAGAATGGTACTGTGCCACCACTGGACGATCGGCTCAACGTCAACCTGCCCGCGACGGCAACATCTGCCAGTACCATAGGCTTGGCCATCGCCAACCTGCCCTTTGGCACCATGCTGGATCTTGAACTGTCCGCCGCCCAGTCCGAAGGTAAATCGGAAATCATCTCCAGTCCACGAGTCATCACCGCCAACCAGCAGGAAGCCGTGATCGAAACCGGCCAGGAAATTCCCTATCAGCAGGCTTCTTCCAGTGGCGCCACCAACGTGTCCTTCAAGAAAGCCGTGCTCAGTCTGACCGTTACTCCCCAGATCACCCCGGACGATCGCATCATCCTGGATCTGGAAGTCAGAAAGGACAGCCCCGATTTTGCCAACCGGGTGCTGGGTGTGCCACCGATCAATACCAACCGGGTGGAAACCCAGGTACTGGTCGACAATGGCGAAACCATCGTCCTCGGTGGTGTCTACGAAACCAACAAGACCCACAATGTCAACCGGGTGCCCTTCTTCGGTGACCTGCCCGTCATTGGGGTACTGTTCCGCAACAAGCTGGAAAAAGACGAAAAACAGGAATTGCTGATTTTCGTCACACCCAAGTTGCTCAAGGAAAATACCCGAATCTAGCCCCTCAGCTTGCCCGGTCATGTTCTGACATGACCGGGTAACACGCCTATCCTCGCCATGCCAGCACATCAAAACATCTATCTGGTCGGCCCCATGGGTGCGGGCAAGACCACCATTGGCAGAAAACTGGCCGAGACCCTGTCCATGGATTTCATGGACAGTGACCATCAAATCGAACAGCGCACCGGCGCCAGCATCCCCTGGATTTTTGATGTCGAAGGCGAGGCCGGATTTCGCAAGCGCGAAAAGGACATGCTCGACGAGCTCACCCGGCACAAAAATCTTGTCCTCGCCACAGGTGGCGGCGCCGTGCTGCATGAAGCCAACCGCCAGAACCTGGCTGCGCGGGGTACGGTGATCTATCTCTCGGCGTCCATCGATCAACTCCTCAATCGCACCCGACGTGACAAGAACCGGCCCCTGCTGCAGACCGAAGATCCTCAGGCCAAACTGGAAGAATTGATGAAAACCCGGGAACCGCTGTACCGGGAAGTGGCCGATTTCGTCATCGATACGGGCCAGGGAAATGTGCAGCACACGGTCAATGAAATCATTGCCCGGCTAACTGACCGTTGACCCCCTCCCCGGACTTTTCAAGCAAGCATACGAAAAATGCGATTTTTCGTTTACTCACATCTCACATGGCCTGTTTTCGTGGAAAATGCCATTATCCACCACGTAGCACCCGGGCAAGATCACACTGTCACATATGCGGTTAGTGGCCGGTGCAAGGTGAGTATGCGTTTGCCCTGCCCGTAGCACAGACAGGCCGGCTGATCCGCTACGCAATACCCTCGATATCCCGTATAATCGGCAAATCTTCCCTTTCGCAGCCTTAAGTTTCACTATGAAAACCGTCAACGTCGATCTGGGTGAGCGCAGCTACCCCATCTTCATCGGAAACCAGTTACTCGGTGATCCCCGCCATGTTGCCGATTTTGTCCATGGCAGGCAGGTGATGATCGTCAGCAACGAAACCATCGCTCCCCTGTATATGGAAAAAGCCCGCTCTGCATTCAGGGACTTCGAGGTTCAGACGGTTATCCTGCCCGATGGCGAACAATACAAGAATCTAGAGGTTCTCGATGCGGTATTCGATGCCCTGTTGAGCAACCAGTTCGATCGCCACTGTACCCTCGTCGCCCTGGGTGGCGGTGTCATCGGTGACATGACCGGCTTTGCCGCGGCCTGTTATCAGCGCGGTGTCGATTTCATCCAGATCCCCACCACCCTGCTGGCCATGGTCGACTCGTCGGTGGGCGGCAAGACCGGCGTCAACCACCCGCTGGGCAAGAACATGATCGGCGCCTTCCATCAGCCCCGGTGCGTGATCATCGATACGGATACCCTCGCCAGCCTGGACGATCGCCAGCTCAGTGCCGGCCTCGCAGAAGTCATCAAGTATGGCCTGATCCGTGACACGGACTTCATCCAGTGGCTGGAAGACAACATGCGCAAACTGCTGGATCGTGACGATGCGGCAATCATCCACGCCATCGAGTTTTCCTGTCGTTGTAAGGCGGCCGTGGTTGCCGAGGACGAAAGGGAAAGCGGCGTGCGCGCCCTGCTCAATCTTGGCCATACCTTTGGTCATGCCATCGAAACTGCCACCGGCTATGGTAACTGGTTGCACGGGGAAGCCGTGGGTACCGGCATGCTCATGGCTGCCGATCTTTCCATGCGCCATGGCTGGATTTCTGCAGCCGATGTGCAGCGCGTTGAAAACCTCATCGACATGGCCCAGTTGCCAACCCGGGCTCCCGCGAGCATGGATTTCGATGCTTTCATGCAGGTCATGGCCGTGGATAAAAAAGTCCGCGACGGCAGGATCAACTTTGTCCTGTTCCATGCCCTGGGGGATGCCTTTGTTACCAGCGATGTCGACATGGGGCTGTTGCGCGAGACCATCGAAGCCCATCGGGCCCTGAAAGAAGACTGATCCGGCCTGAGCTGTTATATTGGCTTCGTAACGCAGGGACAGGTACAAGAAGAACCACCATCGAAAAATTTCGATGTACCCTGCAGGTCTGGCGATGGCCAGCACCTGACCCACATCACCATCCATGACAGGGCACAAGACATGTTGAAGTTAGCCGCCTACGCCGCTACCGATGAAACATCCCGGGGTCGACTCTATCCGGAACCCAGGCCGGCCTATCGCAGTGAATTCCAGCGTGACCGCGATCGCATCGTCCATTCAGCGGCCTTCCGGCGTCTGGAATACAAGACCCAGGTATTCGTCAATCATGAAGGCGACATGTTCCGTACCCGCCTGACCCATTCCATCGAAGTGGCACAGATCAGCCGCTCCATTGCCCGCATTCTCAATCTCAACGAAGATCTCAGTGAAACCATCGCCCTGGCCCACGATCTCGGCCACACCCCGTTCGGTCACGCCGGCCAGGATGCCCTCAACGACTGCATGAGGGACTACGGCGGCTTCGAGCACAACCTGCAGTCCCTGCGCACCGTGGATACCCTGTAAGAACGCTATGCCGACTTTCCCGGGCTCAACCTGACCTATGAAGCCCGGGAAGGCATTCTCAAGTACTGCTCCCTGCGCAATGCCGAGGCCCTCGGTGAAATCGGCGAGCGTTTCATCCACAAGACCCAGCCCTCGCTGGAAGCCCAGCTGGTCAACCTGGCCGATCAGATCGCCTACAACAATCATGACATCGACGATGGCCTGCGCTCCGGCCTCATCGACATGGAACAACTGACACAAATCCCCATGTTTGCCGACTGCCATGCCGAAGTCCTGGAAAAATACCCGGCCCTAGATGGCCGCCGCCTGATCCATGAAATCATTCGCCGCATGATCAACAACACCATCATCGACCTGGTGGAAACCAGCCAGCAGATACTGGATGAACAGGCCCCCGATTCCATTCATGCTGTGCGTGCGCATCACAGCCCTCTTATCGCGTTCAGCGAACAAGCCCGCAGCGACAACCAGGCTCTGAAAACCTTCCTGCGCCAGCAATTGTACAGCCACTACCGGGTGCACCGCATGACCAGCAAGGCGCGTCGCATCCTCGAGTCCCTGTTCCAGGCCTTCATGAATGATCCCCGCCTGCTCAATCCCGAACACCAGCAACATGTCAAGGTACTCGAGGTACAGCAGGGTGAAACCGGCCGCGCCCGCGCCGTTGCCGACTACATCGCCGGCATGACCGACCGCTACGCCATCACCGAATACCGGCGCATCTTCGACCCCGAAGAACTGACATGACAAGGGATGCGTAACCAGTGACGACTGACGAAGCAAAACATTTGTACATGGGCCCCGAACAATGAAAAAGAAGCACCACAGACTCCCTGGCATGCCCGTGTGGCCCGCAAGCCGGTCAAGGCCCCGGTCCCGCTTTTCCCCGTCCCTCGCAACTCGGCCCTCGTCACTGATCTCATGAGGATTTACATGCAAATCCCCGCCCTCGAAGGCCGGCCTCCGCGCTTCTACCAGCTGGCCATCCAGCGTGATCTGATCAACGGCTGGTCGCTGGTGCGCGAATGGGGGCAAGAGGGTTCCTCGGGGCGTGTGAAGAAAGATCACTTCACTGACTGGGATCGGGCAGTGGATGCCATGTTGCGAATACGTGACACACAGCTGCAACGCGGGTATAAAGTTGTCTTCATGCAAGGTCAGGAATCTCCTCATGAGTGAATACGATGTCGAACAGCTTGCCCGACTCGAACCGGTCTACCAGCAACAACTGGGACTGACCAGCGCCCCTTTCCCGCCCACTCACGAAGACCGCTTTCTCTATCTCGACGCCGACCGTCTGCAACGCCTGCACATGCTGCAACACCTCACCGATTATTCCAGCCTGCTGCTGATGGTGATCGGGGAACGGGGCATCGGCAAGACCAGCCTCATGGATCGCTTCATCAAGGAAGCCAAACCCGAATGGCGCATCTGTCAGGTCAACGCCAACACCATGATGGATGCCGGCCAGCTGCTGTACGACATTGCCCGTGGCTTTGGCCTGCCTGCACCCTCCCAGGAACACGGCGCCCTGCAGGAAGAGCTGGTGGCGCAACTGGTCAAGCTGCGCCAGAACAACTGGATCCCGCTGCTGATCATCGACGATGCCCATGAACTGCCCCAGGATGCCCTCGAAGCCCTGTTTCACCTGGCCGATGTGGAAAGCGGCGAAGACAGCCTGCTGCGCATCATTCTCTTTTGCGAGCCACAGATCCAGACCATGCTCGAGCAGCCGGCCATCCAGGGACTGCGCGATCGCATCACCCACAGCATCGACATCCCGCCACTCACCGAAGAACAGACCGCCGAATACCTGCGCCACCGGCTGGCCGTGGCCGGCCTGGCCACCAGCAGCCCCTTCAGCATGAAGGACATCCACCAGATTTACCGGCTGTCAGATGGCATCCCGGCACGCATCAACGAGGCCGCCCATGTCATGCTCAGCGAAGGCCAGACCGGCAACGGCGAAAGTCCGGGCAATGCAACAGGCCGCTTTCGGCCCACTCCGACCCATTTGCTGCTCGGCCTCATGGCCCTGCTTGTCGTCACTGCCCTGTGGTTTCAGGATGACATCAACCGTGCCTTGCAGGAACCTGCTCAAACGGCCCTGCAACCTGTTGAACAACACCCCGACAGCCTCAAGCCCGCGCCACCGGCCCCACTGGCCTTCGAGATGCCGACCACAAGCCCCACCGCCGGTGAGGCAAGCCAGAAGCCCCGCCAGCTGGAACAACAGGCTCCGGCCCGGATCGAACGCCAGCAGGTGGCCCCAGCTGTCATTCCTTTGATCGAAAAGCCGGCACCGGCGGTGGTCGAAACCCGCCCGGCTGAAGTCCCGCCCGAATCCACGCCCGAAGTCCCTCCTCAACCGGCCCCGGCCGTGACGGAAAAACCGGCTGCCCCGGACACGACGGCACAAACGACGCAACCCGTCCCCCCCCCAGTTCCCCCAGCCCAGATCCTTGCCATCAGCCCTGCCACGGTCACGGGCAGCAAGCAGCCCCAGACCCTGACACTCAAGGGAGAGAACTTCCGTCCGGACGACAAGGTGCAGGTCAACTGGAAAGACGGCCAGAAGATCCTTTCGCCCAAACAGGTGCAATGGCAGGGCAAAGACGAAATCCGCATCACCCTCACCACCGGCACCCAGGCCGATGACTGGCAGGTGAGGATCCGGCGCGGCGCGCAAACATCAGCGCCCGCCAGTTTCAGGGTCAAGACAGCCAGAACAGACACGGCCATTCCGACCCGGCTCTGGGACAGTGACTGGATAAACCGCCAACCCCCGCGGCACCTGACCCTGCAACTGCTGGCCAGCGGGCATAAAGGCAATATCGAAAAATTCGTCCGTCAGCATGGCCTGGCCAACATGACCGTGGCCTTCGAAACCCGACGCGACCGCAAGCCCCTCTATGTCCTGATCCTGGGCAGCTACCCCGATCGCGCCCAGGCCAGTCAGGCCGCCACCCAGCTCCCCGCCAGCCTGAAAAATGTCAAGCCCTGGATCCGTGACTTTGCCAGTATCCACAAGCAGCTCAAGACGGCCGCCGCGACACCCGCCAGGGCCACTGCCATCACCGTCTCGCCCCTGCCAGGTTCGTCGAACCTGACCGATCAGGTTGCCTGGCTGTGGGCCCAGGACCCCCGCCATTACACTCTGCAACTGATGAGTGGCCCCAGTGAAGCGGCCACCCGGGACTTCATTCGTCGACACCGGCTCAAAGGCAAGGCCATCTATTACCGCACCGTCCGCGATGGCCAGAGCCGCTACAACCTGATCTATGGCAGCTACCCGGACCGGGCACAGGCCCGCGCCGCCATCCAGACCCTCAGCCCGGCCCTGCAGAAAACCGGCCCCTGGGCACGCAGCTTCGCCAGCATTCACGCCGAACTGCCCGCGCCCTGAGCCATCCCTGGCCCCTCCTGTAGGCGATGATCAACCCGCCTCTCGCCCAATACCCAATGCCCCCCGTTTGCCGGGGCCGTTTGGGGCATCCTGCGCCAAATCAGCCGCCAATACCGATTGAAGCCGCCTGGCGGGGCCTGTATACTGCGTTGCCATTTTTGCGCCGCGTTCTGCCAGGCAGTGCGCCGGTCGCAATGACGACATTAACCAGCATCTAACCACGGTTCGAGTGATTGTGAGCAAACCCAAGATTCCAACTACTGGCCTGTACAACCCTGACTTTGAAAGGGAAAACTGCGGTTTTGGCCTTATCGCACAGATGGACGGCAAACCCAGCCACTGGCTGCTGGAAACCGCCATCGGTGCCTTGGCCCGCCTCACCCACCGCGGCGCAGTCGCCGCCGATGGCAAGACCGGCGACGGTTGCGGCCTGCTGCTGAAAAAGCCCGACGGCTTCCTGCGCGCCCGTGCCGCCGAACTGGGCCTTGAGCTCGCCGAGAGCTATGCCGTGGGCATGATCTTCCTCAACCAGGACACCGACAAGGCCTCACTGGCCCGCAGCACCCTGGAAAAGGAACTCAAGGCCGAAGGCCTGCAGGTGGCGGGCTGGCGCACCGTGCCCACCAACCCGGACGCCTGTGGTGAAGAAGCCCTGGCTTCCCTGCCGGTCATCGAGCAGATTTTCGTCAATGCCCCGGCAGACATGAATGAAGTGGCCTTCGAGCGCCACCTGTATATCGCCCGGCGCCGCTGCGAAAAGGCCATCGAGCCGGCTGACGAGCAGTTCTACGTGCCCAGCCTGTCGTCCAGGGTCATCTCCTTCAAGGGCCTGGTAATACCGGAAAACCTGCCGGTGTTCTACCTGGATCTGAACAACCCGGAAATGGAATCGGCTACCGCCGTGTTCCATCAGCGTTTCTCCACCAACACCTGGCCCCAGTGGCGTCTGGCCCAGCCATTCCGCTACCTGGCCCACAACGGCGAGATCAACACCATCCAGGGCAACCGCAACTGGTCGGTGGCCCGTGGCCACAAGTTCGAGACCCCGGAACTGCCCATGGAAGACGTGCGACCGCTGGTCTCCATGACCGGCTCCGACTCCAACAGCCTGGACAACATGCTCGAAGCCCTGCTGGCCGGCGGCATGTACATCTTCCGCGCCATGCGTCTGCTGATCCCGCCGGCTTGGCAGAACGTCGAGACCATGGATGCGGATCTGCGTGCCTTCTACGAATACAACTCCATGCACATGGAGTCCTGGGACGGCCCCGCCGGCATCGTCCTCACCGACGGCCGCTACGCCGCCTGCTCCATGGATCGCAACGGCCTGCGCCCGGCACGCTGGGTCATTACCAGGGACCGCCACATCACTCTGGCCTCGGAAATCGGAGTCTACGACTACCGGCCCGAAGACGTGGTCAACAAGGGCCGCCTCAAGCCCGGCCAGATGGTCGCGGTGGACACCAGCTCCGGTGAGCTGCTCATGCCCGAAGACATCGACAGAAGGCTGAAGAGCGCCCAGCCATATAAAAAGTGGCTCAGGGATCACTCCCTGCGCATGGAATCGAAGCTGGCCGAGGAAAGTTGTGACAGCATTCTGGGTTCCGAGCAGGCCCTGACCTACCAGAAACTCTTCCAGGTCAGCTTCGAGGAGCGCGACCAGGTGATTCGGGTGCTGGCCGAGATGGGCCAGGAAGCCATCGGTTCCATGGGAGACGACACGCCCTTCCCGGTGCTGTCGCGCCGGGTGCGCTCACCCTACGATTATTTCCGCCAGCAGTTTGCCCAGGTCACCAATCCGCCCATCGACCCCATTCGCGAACAGGTGGTAATGTCCCTGGAAACCTGTTTTGGCCGCGAACGCAACATGTTCGAGGAAACCCCCGAGCATGCGGCCCGTCTGCTGGTGGATTCGCCGGTGCTGTCCAGCAGCAAGTTCCGTCAGCTGCTGGCACTGGGCGACAGCAAGCCCGAATACCGCAGCGCCAAGATTTCTCTCAACCGCCCGGCTAGCCACAGCCTGCGCGACAACCTGCAAAGCGTGTGCGACGAAGCCGTGGCCGCGGTACGCGATGGTGTCGTCATCCTGGTGCTCGGCGACGAGGACATCAGTGCCGACACGGTGCCGGTGCATGCCCTGCTGGCCACCGGCGCCGTGCATCACCGCCTGATCGCCGAGGGCCTGCGCTGTGATGCCAACATCGTGGTGGAAACCGGCACCGCCCGCGACCCCCACCACTTCGCCACCCTGATCGGCTATGGCGCCACCGCGGTCTACCCCTACCTGGCCTACGAAGTCATCCGTGCCCTGATCCGTTCCGGCGAAATCAGCGGTAATGCCGATGCCTGCGAGCTTGATCGCAACTACCGCCGTGGCATCGCCAAGGGCCTGTACAAGATCACCTCCAAGATGGGCATCTCCACCATCACCAGCTACCGCGGTTCCCAGCTGTTCGAATCCATAGGCCTTGCCGATGAGGTGGTGGACATGTGTTTCCGCGGCACCACCAACCGCATCAAGGGTGCACGCTTCGAGGATCTGGACGCCGAACAGCGTGCCCTGTGCAAGCAGGCCTGGGACAGCCGCAAGCCCATCGAACAGGGGGGGCTGCTCAAGTTCATCCACGGTGGTGAAGAACATGCCTACAACCCCGACGTGGTGCGTACCCTGCAGGAAGCGGTCAAGACCGGCAACTACGCGACCTACAAGCAGTATGCCGATCAGGTCAACAACCGCCCGGTACTGGCACTGCGCGACCTGCTGAAACTGCGTGACGACATCACGCCGATTTCCCTCGATGAAGTGGAAGCGGCCGAAGACATCCTCATGCGTTTCGACTCGGCAGCCATGAGCCTGGGCGCCCTGTCACCCGAAGCCCACGAGACCCTGGCCGAAGCCATGAACACCCTGGGTGGCCGCTCCAACTCGGGGGAAGGTGGCGAAGATCCCAAACGCTACGGCACCATGAAACGTTCCAAGATCAAGCAGGTGGCCTCGGGCCGCTTCGGCGTCACGCCCGCCTACCTGCGCAGCGCCGAAGTGCTGCAGATCAAGGTGGCCCAGGGCGCCAAGCCCGGTGAAGGCGGCCAGCTGCCCGGCCACAAGGTCAACGAACTGATCGCCGAGCTGCGTTACTGCAAGCCCGGTGTCGCGCTGATCTCGCCACCCCCTCATCACGACATCTATTCCATCGAGGATCTGGCCCAGCTCATCTATGACCTCAAGCAGGTCAATCCCGAGGCGCTGGTGTCGGTCAAACTGGTGGCCGAAGCCGGTGTCGGGACCATTGCTGCCGGTGTGGCCAAGGCCTATGCGGATCTCATTACCATTTCCGGTTACGACGGTGGCACCGGCGCCAGCCCTCTGACCTCGGTGAAATATGCCGGTGGTCCCTGGGAACTGGGCCTGACCGAAACCCACACCCTGCTGCGCGCCAATAACCTGCGCGACAAGGTGCGGCTGCAGACCGACGGTGGCCTGAAGACCGGCCTCGACGTGGTCAAGGCGGCCATTCTCGGCGCCGAAAGCTTCGGCTTTGGTACCGGCCCGATGATCGCCATGGGCTGCAAGTACCTGCGCATCTGTCATCTCAACAACTGCGCCACCGGTGTCGCCACCCAGGACAAGGTGCTGCGCATGGAACACTTCATTGGCAAGACCGTAATGGTCATGAACTACTTCCGCTTCATCACCGAGGAAGTACGCGAGCTACTGGCCAGCCTCGGTTGCCGCAAGCTCACCGACTTGATCGGCCGCACCGATCTGCTGCAGGTGCTCGAAGGCAGCACCGCCAAGCAGAATAATCTGGACCTGACACCGCTGCTGTCCGATGGCGGCGTTGCTGCCGACAACCCACGCTTTTGCACCGCGCCGAAGAACGAACCCTTCGACAAGGGCGAACTGGCCGAGCAGATGGTGGCCGACACCATGAATGCCATCGACGCGAAAAGCGGTGGCGAGTTCAGCTACGAGGTGCAGAACATTCACCGCTCCATCGGCGCCCGCCTGTCCGGCGAGATTGCCCTGCGTCACGGCAATACCGGCATGAGCGACAGCCCCATCACCCTGCGTCTGACCGGTACCGTCGGCCAGAGCTTTGGCGTCTGGAACGCCGGTGGCCTGCACATGTACCTGCAGGGCGATGCTAACGACTACGTGGGCAAGGGCATGGCCGGCGGCAAGCTGGTGCTGACCCCGCCTGCCAACAGCGACTTCGATGCGGCCCAGACACCCATCATGGGCAACACCTGCCTGTACGGCGCCACCGGCGGCAAGCTGTTCGCTTCCGGCACGGCCGGTGAACGTTTCGGCGTGCGCAACTCGGGCTGCCACGCTGTGGTGGAAGGGGTGGGCGACCATGCCTGTGAATACATGACCGGCGGCCAGATCACCGTGCTTGGCGCCACCGGCAGCAACTTTGGCGCCGGCATGACCGGCGGCTTTGCCTACGTCTACGACGAGTCCAATACTTTCGTCGATTGCATCAACCACGACGTGGACATCCAGCGCATCGGCACCGAACACAACGAGGCCTACCGCAATCACCTGCGCAGTGTGCTGCAGGAGTTCGTCACCGAAACCGGCAGCCGCCGGGGTCAGTTCATGCTCGACAACTTCGAAGATGTCATCAACAAGTTCTGGCTGGTCAAGCCCAAGGCGGCAACACTGGAAGATCTGCTCGAAGACCTGCAAAAACGTGCCGCCTGAGTCTTATTCATTCAACACCGAGGTGGTGAAGGGCCTGTCCCTTCCCGCCACGTAACACGAAGCTGAATCTTATGGGAAACAATTTTCAATTCATCCAGGTTCCGCGCATCGATCCGGACAAGAAGCCCGCCGATGTGCGCAAGAAGGAATATGCGGAAATCTACGGCCGCTTCGATGCCAAAAGAGCGGCACAGCAGGCGGAGCGCTGTCTCGCCTGTGGCAATCCCTATTGCGAATGGAAATGCCCGGTACACAACTACATTCCCAACTGGCTCAAGCTGGTGGCCGAAGGCAATGTGCAAAAGGCCGCCGAGCTGTCTCACCGCACCAACTCGCTGCCGGAAATCTGCGGCCGGGTCTGCCCGCAGGACCGACTCTGTGAAGGTGCCTGTACGCTCAACGACGGTTTCGGTGCGGTCACCATCGGTTCCATAGAAAAATACATTTCCGACACGGCCTTTGCCGAAGGCTGGCGTCCGGATCTGTCCCGGGTCAAGCCCACCGGCAAGCGTGTCGCCATCATCGGTGCCGGCCCGGCGGGTCTGGGCTGTGCCGACGTGCTGGTGCGCAATGGCGTGACCCCGGTGGTCTATGATCGCTACCCGGAAATCGGCGGCCTGCTGACCTTCGGCATCCCCGAATTCAAGCTTGAAAAATCCGTGGTCAGGAACCGCCGTGAGGTTCTCGAAGGCATGGGCGTGGAGTTCGTCCTCGACACCGAAGTGGGCAAGGACATCAGCCTGGACACGCTCATTGCCGAACATGATGCCGTATTCATGGGGATGGGCACCTACAGTTTCATGAAGGGTGGCTTCCCCGGTGAAGACCTGCCCGGCGTCTACGAAGCCCTGCCGTTTCTCATCTCCAACGTCAACCGTTGCCTGGGCCTGGAAAAGGATCCGGCCGACTTCATCAACATGGACGGCAAGCATGTGGTGGTGCTCGGTGGCGGTGACACGGCCATGGACTGCAACCGCACCTCCATCCGCCAGGGCGCCTTCTCGGTCACCTGTGCCTACCGCCGTGACGAAGCCAACATGCCCGGCTCCAAGCGCGAAGTCACCAATGCAAAGGAAGAAGGCGTGCAGTTCCTGTGGAACCGTCAACCGGTGGAAATCGTCGGCAATGGCCGCGTCGAAGGCGTCAAGGTGGTCACCACGGCGCTGGGTGAGCCCGATGAACGGGGCCGCCGCCGCCCGGAGCCGATCCCCGGCTCGGAAGAGATCATCATGGCCGACCGCGTGATCATTGCCTTCGGCTTTCGTCCCAGCCCGCCGGCCTGGCTGGCCGATGTGGGCATCGAGCTGGACGAACGTGGCCGTGTGAAGGCTGCCGATGAGCAGGAATTCTGCAAGCAGACCACCAATCCCAAGGTATTCGCCGGTGGCGACATGGTGCGTGGCTCGGATCTGGTGGTCACCGCGGTGTACGAAGGCCGCCAGGCCGCCGAGGGTATCCTGGACTATTTGAAAATCTAGATGCCGCAAGGTACAAGAATTCAGATACAGGGTTGACGATTCAGGATACAAGTTGAACTTTGCCACACCAACACCTTGTATCTTTTCTCTGCCTTTATTTTTATCTTGAATCTTTAACAACTTTTATCTGGCTTAATATGACTGAACTGAAGAACGACCGTTTCCTGCGCGCCCTGCTCAAGCAGCCTGTAGACATGACACCCGTGTGGATGATGCGTCAGGCAGGTCGTTATCTGCCCGAATACAAGGCCACCCGTGCCAGGGCTGGGGACTTCATGACCCTGTGCAAGACCCCCGAGCTGGCCACCGAGGTCACCATCCAGCCGCTGGATCGTTTTCCCCTCGATGCCGCCATCCTCTTTTCCGACATCCTCACCATCCCCGATGCCATGGGCCTGGGACTGTATTTTGCCGAGGGTGAAGGCCCGCGTTTCAAAAAGCCCCTGCAGAGCGAGGCGGACATCCGGCAGCTTGCCGTCCCGGACATCGCCAGCGAGCTGGGCTATGTGATGGATGCGGTGAGCATGATCCGCCGCGAACTGGATGGCCGGGTGCCCCTGATCGGTTTTTCCGGCAGCCCCTGGACTCTTGCCACCTACATGGTGGAAGGCAGCAGCAGCAAGGAGTTCGCAAAAGTCAAAGGCATGATGTACGAGCAGCCCCAACTGATGCACCGGATTCTCGATGTGCTGGCCAGGACCGTGATCGAATACCTCAATGCCCAGATCGAAGCCGGCGCCCAGGCCGTGATGATTTTCGATACCTGGGGTGGCGTGCTCACCACCCGTGACTATAAGGACTTCTCCCTCGAATACATGCAGCAGATCATGGCCGGACTCAAACGCGACCATGAAGGTCAGCGCATTCCGGTCATCATGTTCAGCAAGGGTGGTTGCCAGTGGCTGGAGAGCCAGGCCGAAGCCGGTGCCGATGCACTGGGTCTGGACTGGACCCTGGACATTGGCCTGGCCCGTCAACGGGTAGGTGACAAGGTGGCCCTGCAGGGCAACATGGATCCCTGTGTGCTGTATGCCTCGCCAGAGCGCATTCGCCAGGAAGTGGCCACGATTCTCGAAAGTTACGGCAAGGGCAGCGGTCATGTCTTCAACCTCGGCCACGGCATTCACCAGCATGTGGATCCGGAGCACGCCCGGGCCTTCGTCGAAGCGGTGCATGAGCTGAGCAAGCCATACCACACCTAGTCATTCATGGGCAGGGCTGCCCGCAAGGCCGGGCCGTCCCAAGCCCAGCAACTCAGTCCACCACTCGGCCCGTTCGCTCGTTTCAACACCTGTCAATCTCCCACGTATCACCGCCTCCCATCGCCTGAATGAAAAACGGGTGTGGCAACCTGTTCCATGATGCAGGCCTGCAAACAGCCATTTAAATAATAGTGGCAGTCTTAGCCACTTGCGGTTAGTCTTCAGGCATGAAAGCTGCAGGATAAAAAATGGACTCGACACAGACCGACAGCAACTCACTGGACAGGCTCAGCCGCATCACCGGCTTCTTCCCCTACCTGCTGGTGATCTTTCTCAATGCCTTTGTCGATCTCGGCCACAAGATTGTCGTGCAGAATACGGTGTTCAAGGTCTACGACGGCAACACCCAGATCATCCTCACGGCCATCGTCAATGGCCTGATCCTGTTGCCTTTCATCCTGCTGTTCAGCCCTTCGGGATTTCTTTCTGACCGGTTTCGCAAGCCTTACATTCTGAGGCTCACGGCCTTTCTGGCCATTCCCGTCACCCTGGTGATCACCTTTGCCTACTACCAGGGCTGGTTCGAGCTGGCCTTTGCCATGACCTTCCTGCTTGCGGTACAAAGTGCCCTGTATTCCCCGGCCAAATACGGCTACATCAAGGAGCTGGTGGGGCAGGATCGACTGGCGCAGATGAATGCCATCGTCCAGGCCGTCACCATCGTTGCCATTTTGCTGGGCATCTTCGTCTTCTCCATGCTGTTCGAGGCGGGGCTGGCCGGGCACTACTATCACGATGCCCGCGAATTGCTGCCACTCATCGCACCCCTTGGCTGGTTGCTGGTGGGTTTTGCCATCATCGAGTTTGTGCTGAGCCTGCGCCTGCCGGTGCTGCGTCCCCGGAATGACAGCAAGACCTTTGTCGCCCGACGCTATTTTACCGGCCAGTATCTCAGAACCAACCTCAAGACCATCCGTACCAACAGGAACATCTGGCTCTCCATTGTTGGCCTGTCGGTATTCTGGGGCCTGTCCCAGGTGGTGCTGGCCTCGTTTCCGGCTTTCGCCAAGGAAACCCTGCAGATCAGCAACACGGTGATCATCCAGGGCCTGCTGGCCAGTTCAGGCATTGGCATTATCATTGGCTCACTGATTGCCGGCAAGGCTTCCAAACATTATATCGAAACCGGCTTCGTCGCCATTGGTGCCGTCGGCGTGGTCATCAGCCTGTTTCTCATTCCGCGACTCGACTCGGTACTGCTGCTGGGCCTGGACATCCTCGCCATGGGGCTGTTCGGGGGCATGTTCATTGTGCCACTGAACGCTATCATCCAGTTCCAGGCCCCCGCCGATCAACTGGGTACCGTGCTGGCCGGCAACAACTGGGTGCAGAACATCGTCATGCTCGGCTTCCTGGCCATGACCATCCTCATTGCCCAGTACGGCATCGACAGTGTCGGCCTGTTTCACCTGCTGACCCTCATCGCCCTGGCCGGGGCCATCTACACGGTCTGGTATCTGCCCCAGTCGATGATCCGTCTGATCATCAGCCACCTGTTTGCCGGCCGGTACCGCATTCGAGTGGAGGGATTCGAGAACCTGCCCGGCCATGGCGGCGTGCTGATGCTGGGCAACCACATCAGCTGGCTGGACTGGGCGATGATCCAGATCGCCTGCCCGCGTCCGGTTCACTTCGTCATGCACCGCGCCTACTATGAACGCTGGTACCTGAAATGGTTTCTCGATATATTCGGCGTCATTCCCATTGCCTGCGGCCAGAGCAAGGAAGCCCTTGCCCACATCAACCAGCTGCTAAAGGAAGGCGAAGTGGTGTGCATGTTTCCCGAAGGAGCCATCAGCCGCAATGGCCAGCTTGGGGTATTCAAGACCGGCTTCGAGCGCACGGTGGAGGGTGTCGAAGGTGTCATCCTGCCTTTCTACCTGCGTGGCCTGTGGGGCAGTTATTTCTCCCGTTCCAGTTCACGCCTGAGGTCACTGCGCCACCAGGGTCTGCGCCGAGACATCATCGTGGCCTTCGGGCCAGCCATCGATATTCACAGCAAGGCACCGGAAGTCAAGAACCGCGTCTTCGATCTGTCCATCGAAGCCTGGCAAGGCTATACCCGAACCCTAGACCCGGCCGCACTGGCCTGGATCCGCACCGTGAAGGCACAGGGCAAACAGCTGTGCATGCGCGATGCCGTTGGCGGCATCCCCTTGAGTGGTCACCGGGCCCTGAGCGCCTGCCTGGGCTTTTCCCACCTGATCCGCAAGCGCAGCAGGGAACAGAACATCGGCCTGTTGTTGCCCACCAGTAGTGCCAGCATGCTGACCAACATGGCCGTACTGCTGCTGGGCCGGACGGTGGTCAACCTCAACTACACAGCAAGTGTCGCTGCCCTGTGTGATGCGGCGGACAAGGCAGAACTGAAAAGCCTCTATACCTCACGGCGTTTCATCGACAAGCTCGAAAAACGCGGCATCGATCTGCAGCCCCTGCTCGACAGACTCGAGGTCTTCTACCTGGAAGAGCTGCGTGATGAAATCGGCATGCTGAAAAAAATCACCCTGCTGCTGATGGTGCGCCTGTTGCCGGGCCGTCTGCTCTATTGGCTGTTCGGTACAGCCGTGGACATTCATCAGCCGGCTGCAATCCTGTTTTCAAGCGGCAGTGAAGGCTCTCCCAAAGGGGTAATGCTCAGTCACCAGAACATCATGGGCAACATCAAGCAGGTGGCCGACGTACTGGATGTTCAGGAGCACGACGTGATCATGGCTAGCCTGCCCCAGTTTCATGCCTTTGGTCTCACCGTCACCGGCCTGTTGCCGCTCATCGAAGGGATCCCGGTGATTTTCCATTCCGATCCCGCCGATGTGCTCAACATCGCCAGGGCCATTGCCCGCCACCAGGTGACCATTTTCTTTGCCACCTCGACCTTCCTGCGCCTCCATGTCCGCAACACACGAATTCATCCCATCATGCTCGAATCCCTGCGGCTGGTAGTGGCCGGGGCCGAAAAGATGAATGCCGAGGTGCGCGAGGGTTTTGAACGCAAGTTCAACAAGACCATCTACGAAGGTTATGGCACCACCGAAACCACCCCGGTGGCCAGCGTCAACCTGCCCGATCGACTCGATACCAGCGACTGGCAGATCCAGATTGGCCACAAGCCGGGCACCGTGGGTCTGCCCCTGCCGGGCAGCAGCTTCCGCATTGTCGATCCCGACAGCCTCGAGGAACTGCCGGCCAATGAAGATGGCCTGATCCTCATTGGCGGAACCCAGGTCATGCTCGGTTATCTCGATGACGAGGAAAAAACCCGTGAAGTGATTGTCGAGCTCGATGGCAAACGCTGGTACAAGAGCGGTGACAAGGGCCACCTTGATGAAGACGGCTTCCTCACCATTGTCGATCGCTACTCCCGTTTTGCAAAAATCGGTGGCGAGATGATAAGCCTGGGTGCCATCGAAGACAGTCTGTCGTCACAGTTGCCGGATGAGATTGAAATCACGACCACCGCCATTGCCGATGGCAGGAAAGATGAAAAGATCGTATTGCTGTTTGCCGGTCACATCGATGAGGCGGACATCGATGCCGCCCTGCTGGCGGCCAGTCTCAAGCCATTGATGAAACCCTCTGTGCTGATAAAACTCGAACAGATTCCCAGGCTTGGCAGCGGCAAAACCGACTTCAGGCGCGCTAGGGAAATTGCCATCGCCAAAGCAGGAAGCTGAGCGAGCAGATTCCACGGCCCGCAGTTCATGCACAAACGGATGCCCTGCCATCAATTCGCCATCGGCAAAAGCGACAGGGATGGAACACACGTGCAAAAGGATCGCAGCATCAACAAACGGGGCAGGCTGCCATTCATGCCATTTCTCTCTTGCTGTGCATTTTGCTTGTGGCCACACGCTGACGCCATCTGGTACTTTTAAGTGAACTGTTCTCGGCCACAATGGCTACGACTATATACAAGGTTATAGGCATGAAGAAGCAGATTCAAGCAGACACTTTTACTGGCCGGTGTTTTTACATATATTTAACAAATATCGATTTAATAACTGTGCCACTGCGTCGATAATCAGTACAGCTTTTCCGTTAAAAAAACAACATGGGAGTTTGCTGTTTATGCCACAAATAAAATGGAGTAACAACGACAGATATTTTGGCACAGTGATGCTCGAAGATGGCACCGTATCACTCGGCCGTGCTGAGGACAACGATCTCCATCTTGCCGACACCACGGTCAGTGCCCACCATGCCCGTATCTTTACCTACCAGAATGCCTCCTATATCGAGGATCTCGATAGCACCAATGGCGTTTACGTCAATGGAAAAAAATCGCTAAAGCACACTCTGCACAATGGTGATATCGTAAACCTTGGCAAACTGAAACTGCAGGTTAACCTCAAGGCCGCCACTGACGCATAAAACTGTCACCCTCCAACCCTGATGGGTCAGTCCCTCCCCCACATCCTGCCCATCACCCAGCCCGCCTTTTCCACCAGCGGCCTTCACCGGCCCGTAAGTGGTCATTACAAAACGTTATTGACGCAGGAGAGCCAAGTCAGATTGAAATGGATCCTCCGCGAACTTCTCTTTCCAAACCCTCGGTGTCAGCTCCGCGACTTCACTGGCCGCGTGCAGGTCGACGCGCTGCAGCACATCCACCAGGCAGGTGTAGGGGTCGATCCCCTGTAACCGACAGGTGGTCAGCAGGCTCTGGTTGACCCCCACCTGTTCCGCACCCACCTCGCTCCAACAGAACATCCAGTTCTTCCGTCCCATGGGGATGACCCGCAGGGCTCGCTCAAGGTGGTTGGTGTCGATGGGTACATCGGGATCGCCCAGGTACCCCTTGAGATGCTCCTGGTGATTGGCGACATAGGTCAGTGCCCGGGCCAGGGGATTGCTGTTGACCAGGTCGGTGCGGCTTCGTTGTTCATGGCACCAGGCAAAGAAGGCCTCAGCAATGGGATGGCTCTTTGTGGTGCGCAGTTTCAGCACCTGTTCGGCGTCAAGTTCTCGCCCCCGGATTTCCCGCTCTACCGCGTAGAGGACACCGATTTGCTCCAGTGTCTGGGCCACAGCTTCCGGCTCATGGTTTTCGGCCTTGACGAAGTAACGGCGTGCATGCGACCAACACTGAGCCGCAGTGATCTGGGGCCTGTTTCGGGCATATTTGTCGTAGGCGGCATAGCCATCGGTGAGGAGGCCCCCTCGAAGTCTCCGAGCTGCTGTTCCACATGGGCCGTACCCCGGCTCTTCGACCAGGTGAACGCCAGTTCATCGTCCTCGCCATACAGTGGCCAGAACCAGGTGGACTGCATTTTCCCCTTCTTCTTGCGTCCGGCCTTGATGGGCGTCTCGTCCATGGCCAGCACCCGGCTTAGCAGGATGTGCTGAAGTTGTGCATCATGGATGGGCCGCAGCAGGTCGCTGGTGCGTTGCACCCAGTAGGTCAGGGTACTGCGAGAGAGCGTGATGCCGGCATCTTTTATGCGTTGATGCTGGCGGTACAGCGGCAGGTGGTAAACGAACTTGTCCACCAGCAGGCGGGGAAGTACGTCGGGGTTTGACCGGTTACACCGGCCCTGCCCGTCAACCCGGGAAATCACCCTCTCGTCTGATTGACAAATTTCCAGTCATCTCCTATATATTCTGCAAAACTGTGATGCGTTTCACGTTTTGAGGATAATCCCCTGTAAAATCAACCGGATGTGATTCGTGATCCTGGGCGCTTGTCACAAACAATACCGGAGGAAACAAGCATGCTACAGAAAGCTGCCATCGAGTACCTGGGTATCATCATGATCACCGCCGGACTGCTGCTCTCTGCCATGGGCATGAGCCTGGTTACGCTGGTCATCGGAGCCAGTCTGTTCATCGCCGGCATCGTGCTGATCTATCTTCATTATCTGCAAATGGGCACGGAGCCTGATATTTTCAGCTAGCTCACCCCCAGCTGCCCTCCCTGGTCCGGAACCAAGGTGCGGGACTGCACCATCTGTACCGCCGTGCTTGGAATTGGCCCGCGCGCCCCTATATCTAAATTAGCTATTTAGCAAACCTTTTCATTTTTAATCATCAAAACACGGGGCAGAAACAATGACGGACAAAGACCTTATCGAAGAACTCTGGCAGGATCTCAAGCAGAAACGTGATGAACTGCGGGTACAGATTGAACTTGGCAAAGCCGAGCTGCAAGACGAATGGCACGAGATGGAAAAAAAATTGTCCAGCCTGGAAACCAAAATCGATCCTGCACTCAAAGAGGCTGGCGATGTGGCCGATGATGTATGGGAAGCCGCCAAGCTGCTCGGCGAGGAAATCAAGGAAGGTTTTACCCGTATCAAGAATCGTCTCTAAACCGCCGGTCCGAATATCGCTACACCTTTAGCAGGATGTTGAAAAAAGACGGATACCGAGGCCGGGATCAGAGCCTTGTGCCCTGATCCCGAATACCCCCTGTCACCCATCTCAACGCCCCACCCCCCATAGCCCCCATGCCGGCGTGGCAGGCCTCACAACAGGCTGTCAACTCATACTTTATTCTCAAATTGACGCTCAGAAGCCGCAATCATTATCTGCGGCGGTCTGGAGAGGGAACCCTATTGGCCCATTCAGCGTGTTACCTGTCAGAGAGATGCGATTATTCGTCTCATCGATACGCTTTCGATACGAAATTAGCATGAGGAACGCACCATGAACAACAAGCGATTTATCTTGACCGGGATGAGCCTGAGCATTCTGCTTGGCTTGAGCGCCTGTGGCGGAGGCAGCTCATCCTCCGATGTCACAACCCTGCCGGTTTCAGTCACCAGTGGTCCCATTACTGCGTTTGGCAGCATCTATGTCAATGGCACTGAAATCAAGACCGACAAGGCCAGAATCTATATCGAAGGCAAACCCGCAAGCGAATCGGATCTACGCGTTGGCATGATGGTCGATGTACTGAAAGATGCCGATGGCGCCGCCGCAGAAGTCCGTTTTGCCGATGACGTCGAAGCCGTGGTTCTTGAAAACAACATTCCCAGCGGTGAGACAACCGGTACACTCAACGTCCTTGGCGTTACTGTTACCGTGGATGCCGATACGGTATTCGAAAGCAGGGTTACCGGGATTAGCGACATCAGCCTCATTGCCAAGGGCAACATCATCGAAGTCAGTGGCTATTCCACCGGCCAGGGTGAAGTCACGGCAACCCGCATCGAAGTCATAGCCGCCGACCTTGCCGAGTACCTGGCCGCGCACAGTGATGGCATGGAAATCAAGGGCCGGGTCAACAACCACGATCCCTCTGCCAAGACCTTCGACATTGGTCTGCTTACTGTCAACTACAGCGGCGCCATACTCGATGATTTTCCCGAGGGTATCCGCAATGACATGTATGTCGAAGTCAAAAGTACCGAAGGCCTCAACAGCGACAATCAACTCGTCGCCTCGAAAATCGAGCAGGAAAGCAAAGGTTACGAAGACCATCACGGTGATGAAGGTGATGAATATGAAATCAGTGGCAAGGTCACGGCCGTCTCTGACACCAGTATAACCGTCAATGACGAGAAAATCCTCATGAGCGACGACACCGAGTTCGATGACGACTCGGCTGAGGTTATCGAAGTCGGCATGGTGGTCAAGGTCGAAGCCAGGTATGACAGTGATGAGCAGCTGGTTGCCAAGGAAATCGAAATCAAGACCATAAAGGCCAGTGACAAGGCTGAACTCAAAGGCATCATCGCCTCGGTCACCGTCGAAGATACCAACATCGGTACCATCACCCTGGAAAATGGCAGTGTCATCCATGTCGACAACGACACCATCATGAAAGATGAAAGCATGGACAAGGATTATCATTTCAATCTGACGGACCTGTCACAAGGCAACTACATTGAAGCCCATGCATACACGAACGATGATGGCAGCTATACCGCCCGCAAGATTGAAAGGGATGAGGAGAATGAAATGGACAGCAAGGACGAAATGAAAAACGGCAACGCAGAGGAAGACAGCGACTGATACGGATTTTCCTGCGTTTCATTGGTAATGCCCTCTTGGGTGTGCAATTCCCGGTAGTGATACCGAGGATTGCACACCCTTCTTTATCTTCTACGAAGCCTGCTATCCAGCTATTTTCTGCCATCGAACTGTGCGAAAATAGCGCCCATGAAAATATCTGGCCACCTCAGAAAAATGCTCACCACGCTCGGTGATCCCGTCCACTACCAGCTGCCCATTGGTGATGAACTCATCGCCATGAATCCGCTAGTTGGCCAGGATATTTCCCTGCAATACAGCGGTGACATCAACTGCATTGCCTGTGGCCGCAAAACCGGCAAGAGTTTCAACCAGGGCTACTGTTATCCCTGCTTCAAGAGTCTGCCCGAATGTGACAGCTGCATCATCAAGCCCGAACTGTGCCATTATCAGCAGGGTACCTGCCGGGATCCCGCCTGGGGAGAACAACACTGTCTGCGCGAGCATTATGTCTATCTGGCCAATTCCTCCGGCATCAAGGTGGGCATTACCCGTGGAACCCAGATCCCGACCCGCTGGATGGACCAGGGTGCCACCCAGGCCCTGCCGATCATCCGGGTAAGGAACCGCCTGCAATCGGGGCTGGTCGAGGTCGTCATCAAGCAGCACGTGGCCGACAAAACCCACTGGCAGCGCATGTTGAAAGGTGAGCCGGAAAAAGTGGATCTCCTCGCCCGGCGTGACGAACTGCTGGAAGTCTGTCAGGCAGAACTGCAGGACATCATCGCGGAAAAGGGTGAAGACAGCCTGACCTTCCTGGAGCAGGACGTTGTTACCATCAACTATCCTGTCACTGAATACCCGCTCAAAGTAAAATCCTTCAACTTCGACAAGACCGCCGAAGTCAGTGGCAAACTGCTCGGCATCAAGGGGCAGTATCTCATTCTCGACAGTGGCGTTATCAACATGCGCAAGTTTGCCGGTTATCATGTGACTCTGCAGTTCTGAGCCCTCCCATCTGTGCACCGGGTGGGCTCTGAATCATCAGAGTGCGAAAAATAAAACACTTGTCGCATTCGTTTTCGCGGCACTTCCCCGTGCCACAGGAATCCCTGAATAAATCAGATATTCCCCAAGACATGCTCATTAAGAATGTTCTGTCACGACAAAAAATCATACCTGGTCAAAGTGTGTAAATATCACACAGTATAAATGCATAACAAACGTCAACTACTTCACAGCTTCACCAATTCATGAAACGATCATCCTGCTTTTATTGACTTGTCATTGTCTCTGGATAATCTTTGTAGGGACATTTGACAACAAGCCGCTCCGTAACGCCGTAACAATAAGGTCAACGACGCTCCACGCACAGCAACCTTGTCATTTGTTGCATGCCGTATCGACAGGATGTTGATGCCTGCCCTAGTCGTCTGTCTCTTCGATGCTTGTTCCGAAATCAGTGGGCAAGGCCGCACCGATAACAAACAACAATCGCCATTGGCGCTGTTTCAAACCTGACTCTGCCATACCGGGCTCGATTGCCACCGTGTCATGCCGGCCCGTAAAAAACAATAAACACCAGGGGGTTTCCATGTTCAGTTCGTACCATCACCATCTGTCTCGTTCATTGCTTGCGCTACTCGCCCTGTTTTCACTGGCACCGGCCGTCGCCGTTGCTGCCTGTGACGACAGTCTGCCGCCCACTGGCAGCCGTGATGACATCCTCGTCATCGTCAACGACAATTCGATCGACTCCTGTGCCGTGGCCGTTCACTATGCGCAAAAGCGTGGCCTTGGTCGCAACAACCTGGTTCACATCAAGGCACCAGCCAGTTATTTCCTCAGCTGGAGCGAATTCAAGATCATGCGTGACCAGCTTATCCGCCACATGCGCGCCAACACCTTCCAGGATCCCGCTGTCGTGCCGGTGGATTGTCCCACCGGCAACGAATCCCCTGTCTATTGCCAGCAGAGCATGGACCAACTGCGGACCCAGACCCGCATCCGCTACCTGGTGACCACCCGGGGTGTTCCCTCGCGCACCACGGTGGATGGTTCCTCCCTGAGTTCGCCGGGTGCTCCAACTTCGGTGGACAACTACCTGCGTCACTGGCTGGTCAACTATTACGCCAGTGATGTCAGCTTCGATTCCTCTTCCCGTGCCCGGGCCTTCGAAGACGGCCGTGGCATGCGCACCGTCGATCCGGCCACCGATGGCGAACTCATCGTCGGCCGCATCGACGGCCTAGATGCCGCCAGTGCCAAGGCCCTGGTGGATCGGGCTCTGGCGGCCGAGGCCAACGGCCTGTACGGCAAGCATTACGGCTCAAGGTTCGGCAGCACCGGCGGTCAAGCCGTGTGGCGGGACTATGCCGGCAACCGCTATGTCTATGGTGACCACCTCAGTGGCTGGGGTTACCAGCACGGCCTGTTTGGAAACCTGCAGGACAGCCTCGACCCCAGCGCCGATGCCGTTCGCTTCGTTCAGGACAACAATTGCCTGACCCACTTGGACAACCCGGCCTACCGTCCCGAGGGCAAGTCCCCGCAGAACTGCGTGGTCAAGCTCACCAACGGTGTCGATGCACCACCCGGGCGCCCTGCCTCACGCCAGCCGCTGGTGGACAATGCCCTGGTCTACCTGGGTTCGCTCGATGGCCAGCCCACCAATGGCAGCTTTGCCGGTTTCATGAACTGGCGCCGCAATACCACTTGTAGCGTTACCCTGTGCAAGGACAGCGCCGATCCGGCGGCCTGTCGGCTCGCTTCAACAGATGCCCTGGGCGAAATCAACACGGCCTGTGCCGGTGTCGCCGAGGGATTCATCGGTTACAACTTCCAGTCCTTCCCTGTCTCCTACCTGGCCGTCTGGCCCACCGGCTGGTACCAGACCACCGCGAACAGGGAAGTCCACTGGGGACATCAGGGGGGGGGTGACATCAACAATCTGGCCTTTCCCGAGGTAGTGCAGGGCGACAGCGCCGATGGCGACGGTTACAGTGTCTGGTTCCGCAATACAGACGAGATCGCCAGTCCCCAGTGCTACACGGATCTGAGCCTCGGTACCACCGCCCCCTGCAAGAGTGACCGGCGTATCCTATCTTTCGTCAACGCCACCACCTTTGCCACCCGCAGCAGCGATCCTGCCGCCCCCGATCGCTACCGCATCGCCCTCAAGATCAAGGCCACGGATCTGGATCGCCTGATCCAGCTGCGGGTGGGCATCCTGGTCAAGGAACCCGACTACGGTTTCTTCCAGGTCTACCACGGTGTACGCAACTTCCGCCGGGTTGGCGATACGCTGGACTACAAACTGCCCGTCGGCAACTCGGACTGGGTGGAAGTGGAAGCCTTCTTCGATCTCGATCCGGCGCGTCACGCCACCGCCCGCAGCAACTGCCAGAACGACACCTCCAATGCCCGTAAAAAATGCTACCAGCGTGTCAGTGCGGATTTCCTCGCCACCCCCTGGAGCGGTACCTATGATGGCATCAAGATCCGTCTGGAAACCACTGCCAACTTCGTTGGTGCCATCGGCCTGGACGACGTCCGCATCGAAAAGGTGGCTGACGGCACAGCCATCGCCATGCGTAATCCGTCCTTCACCGAGGGGCATGAACAGGTCGCCGCTGGCGACCATGCTGCCAACTTCCTCAGCCGCCTCAACGGCACGGCCTTCTGGGGCAGTGTCAGTCATCACCAGTCAGGCGGGCATTCCTTCGACAACCATCCACAGGAAACCCTGATCTACTTCATGCGCGGTCTGCCGCTGGGCGATGCCGTCTGGTTTGCAGAACGCTACAACAGCGGCATGCTCTACGGCGATCCGATCTATTCCCCCATAGCCGTTCGCTTTCATTACCTGAATCAGTACGACTTCGTCATCAATGGCACGTCCCTGTATGCCGACACGGTCAACGGCACGGACGCGAACCGGGTCAGCACCAGCTTCAGTGTGGAATACTGCCCGGGCGCCGACTTCTTCGTCTGTGATCAGACCGGCAACTGGCAGGCCACGGGACTGGCCGGTCGCGGTGGCCGGCGTGGCACCCTGCTCGGCAGCTGGAATTCCACCGGCATCAGCGCCGGCCAGTACACCCTGCGCCTGTCCGTGACCAGCACCAACAGCGCCACGGGCAAGACCCAGACCTTCCATGACTACTATCCGGTTATCGTCACCACCGATACCTCGGATTTCGACAATGACGGCCTGACCGACTATGACGAGGTTGAAATCTACGCCACCGATCCCACCGTGGCCGACAGCGATGGTGACGGACTCATCGATGGTGACGAGATCGCCATCGGCACCGATCCCAACAAGGCCGACACCGACGCCGACGGCATGACCGACGGCTGGGAAGCACAGTACCCGGGACTCGATCCGCTGAGTAACGATGCCGCCGGCGATCTCGACAGTGACGGTCTGAGCAATCTCGATGAGTTCACCCGCAAGACCGATCCCGCCAATCCCGACAGCGATGCTGACGGCCTCACCGATGGCGAAGAAGTCAATACCTATGGCACCCGCCCGCTGCGCCCCGACACGGATCGCGACCGGGTCAACGATGGCCTGGAAGTCAGCAAGGGAACCGATCCGCTGTCCAATGTCGATCAGGATCTCGATGGCATGAGCAACGACTGGGAGACCATCTACGTCACCAGCCTGTACGTGGATGACTCGGCAAGGGACCCCGATGGTGATGGCGTCGACAACGTCATCGAATACCTGCGCGGCACCCTGCCCAATGATGCCACTTCCACTCAGCTCATCACCACCTGGTATGTGGACGGCAGCACGGGTGACAATGCCAACGATGGCAGCAAGACCAGCCCCTTTGCCACCATCAACAAGGCCATCCAGAGTGCAAGACATGGTGACACCATCGAAGTGGCCGCCGGACTCTACAACATGAACAACCTTTCACCCAACAAGTCGGTGAAGATCCAGGGACCAAGGGATCGCAGTGCCCGCCTCGTTACCAACTTCACCTTCATCAATGGAGTAGTGTGGGGCGGCCTGGCCAACTTCCAGTGGACCAGCCAGGGCGGCGCCTATTTGTACTCGTCCCGGAACGTCACCCTGCGCAACATGCAGATCACCCTGTCCCGGCCATTCAACCTCAACCCCAACACCAAGCTGATCCTCGATCATGCCCTGATCACCGGAACCGCGGTGGCTGGCATCACGGCCACACCCGTAGCCACCGGCAACCGCACGAGCCTGTACCTGTTCAACACCACCCTTGCCGGTTTCCCCACCGGCATCCGCTGGAACAGCAGCTTCTACCTGCGCATCAACAATTCCATCCTCGCCAACACGGTCGATGTGGAAAACGCCTACGGCTTCCAGTTCTGGTACACCCTGTCCAGTGATGGAACCTACACGGCCTTCAGCGGCAACCTGACTGGGGATCCCCGTTTCGTCGATGCTGCCAAGGGTGACTACCATCTGCTGCCCACCTCACCGGCCATCGACACGGGCAATCCCCATCTCAATGCCGGCAACGAACCGGCCGGCCATCGCCTGAACCTTGGTTTCTATGGCAACACCGCCGAGGCAGCCACTGCCGCCGACAGCGATGGTGACGGCATGCCCGATGGTTGGGAGATTGTCATGGGACTGGATCCCCTGCTGGCCGATCACCAGGTCGATTCCGATGGTGATGCCGTGGTCAATGCCCTCGAATACAAGGCGGCCACCCGGCCTCTCGTTGCCAATTCACGGCGAGGCCTGCAGTATCAGCTGCTCAATCCTAACCTTGTCGGTGGCAGTGTCGAGATCATGGCCCTGGTGGACAGCAGTTACCTGTTTGGGCCCCGTTATCTGACACTCAACCAGTTCGAGCTGGCCAGTCTGGATACCAGCACACTGAAACAGGGCACCCGCCTGTATGCCAACCAGCCCCTCTCCATGGCCAGCAAGGCCAATGGCACGGACATGCCCGCGGTAGACTGGATGGCCGGTCATGACTTCGTCGTGCCGCACTTCCGGCTCAATCACAGCTATTACCTCTCCAGTCCCTACGGCAAGGCCACGGTCACGGTGACCACCGATACCACCCGGACCTTCACAATTAACCGGGGTCAGGTGATCACTGTCGATGGTGGCAGCCTCAACACCCTCTCGGCCATCATCCGCTCGGATCTGCCCATCATGGTCAGCCATGGCGCGCGGTTCTCTGCCACCTCCAGCCTGGTTGACACCTACGTGGTACCGCCTGCCAGCAAGGAAGTGCTCGGGATCCTCAGCCGCTATGTCACCCTCGGTGCCCTGGAAGACAACACCAGCATCACCATCTACAAGGGTGACGGCAGGAGCCAGAGCATGGTACTCAATGCCGGCGGCCGCTACGTCATCAACGGTGACAGCACCACCGCCCAGGGACAGGGCATGGCCCTGCGCATTGTCGCCGACAAGCCCGTCGCTGCCATCCAGGGCGCCGACAGTGATGGTGTGGAAGCCACCGCCTTCTGGGATCCCCTCTACTTCGGCCGCCGTTACGGGCTGCCGGTCGATACCCAGTACGTGGCCCTGGCCTGCCGCCAGAGCGCCAGCATCGGCCTCTACGACAATACCGGCACCCTGGTGGCCAGCCAGACCTGCACCCCGACGGGCAACACCCCCGGCAAGGCCTACTTTAGCCAGACAGCCAACGGAACCCACTTCACAGCGGGCCATTACCTGATTTCGGATCAGCCCGTCTACCTCATTTTCGAGGCAAGCGGGAGTAACGACGAAAAGAACCTGCTGGGCAGGCTCTAGCAGAAAGTCCGCGCCAATTTCAATGACCGCAAGTCATTGGAAATTTGAGCGAGGTTTTTTTCAACATCCTGCCAGACGACAAAAGGCGGACTTCGGTCCGCCTTTTTCATTGCCGGGAGGCCACAGATAAGCATCCCCCTATCACCAGGCTCGTGACGCACCCGCCATGCTTGGCCCTCTCAGCCGGAATCCGACCCAACGGCATCAAGTCGAGGAAGCGGGTTCGCAAACCGCCAGCAAAAGGCTCGATGACTTTGGACAACACAACTGAAGTGGCTAGACTATCCCGGACACACAACCTCAAGTAATCTTGGGGGTTAGTCAGAAAGTGTGTACCGATGAGTGATCAGAAGAAACAGAACCACTATACAGTCAGAGTTTAAAGAGTCAGCGGTCAAGCTGGCAATAGAGAGTGACCAACCCGTATCCAAGACAGCAAAGGAGTTGGACGTCAACAAGAATACGCTGCATACCTGGATCAGCAAGTACCATGGGCCGCAGAAGCAGAAGACAGGCCGGGTTGAAGAAGAGCATCTCTAAGAAGAGTTAAAGATATTGACCAAGGAAAACAAGCGGTTA
>JAJRYG010000035.1 GCA_024275915.1 Gammaproteobacteria bacterium | reverse complement strand
TCCCGTGAATGCCGTGTCAGCGCCGTGCTCCATTTTTCCTTGTCCTCACATTTGGTGGGCAATGCAGCGGCTGGAAAAACCTGCGTCAGGGGCTGAAATTACTGTCCCCAAAGTCCCTGCATGAAAAAATTCATGCCACGAACGGGTGAAGCGAACCGGTTTTTGTTAGCTGGCATTTAAGGCAGATCAAGTTTTCTTGCAGGCCTTCTGCTAGACTCGATTATCCAGTCATTCATCGATCAGGACAATTCCGTGAAAAAACAATTCATCATTGCTTCGACTCTGCTTGCCAGTTTTGCGCTTGCCGGCTGCCAACAGGAAACACCAGAGGTCGCCAGCCAGACCCAGCCGGCGCCAGCGGCAACCCCGGCTCAGCCAGCTTCTCCTCACATGGCACAGGGCCAGATGGGCCAGCAGGCCATGGGCAATTCACTTACCGGCACCGTGATGGAAACCATCGACGCCAGTGGTTATGTCTATGTCCACCTGGATACGGGCAAGGAAAAGGTCTGGGCTGCCGGGCCACCGGCACCGATCAAGAAAGGTGACAAGCTGACCATTGCCACCAGCATGCCCATGCAGAATTTCCACAGCAAGGCGTTGAACCGGGATTTCCCTGTCCTGTATTTTGTCGATCACTTCTGACTGAACGCCCTTCGCCTACCCGGGGCTGCCAGCGTGTTTTAAACACGGCTGGCCCTCGTCTGGATTCAGTCCGCCTGCCTGGTTTCGTCCAGGCGGGCAACTATCCGTGCATAATCGACCTCGGTGCTGGTGTCGATGCTGATGCAGTCCGCCTGCTCAGCCTCTGTCAGGGGTTGATATTCTTCCAGCTGTTTTTCGAGGATCGCCAGATTGGCATCGGAGGCATCGTGCTTTCTGGCCCGGATGCGCTGGCGCAGTACCTCTGCCGGTGCCGTAAAATCCAGCAGATGGAAGGGCACACCCAGCGATTCGGCCAGCTGCCGAAACGACTCGCGGTAGGGTGACTGGAGAAAGGTGGCGTCGACGATCACCGCATAGCCATTTTCGATGATGCCCTGCGCCAGTTGTGCCAGCCGTGCATAGGTTCTGCGTGTCATCTCTGCGGTGTAAATCCCTGCTCCTGCCGCCGCACCGGCACGAGCCTGTGCCGCCAGTCCGGCAAGGCGCTTGCGCTCCACATCGGAACGCAGACGTATTGCACCCAGGCGTTCGAGGATGGCCTGGCTGTGGGTGGTCTTGCCACTGCCCGACAGGCCGTGGGTGATGATCAAACAGGGCCGTTTCGTTTCGGTGTAACCTGCTGCCAGCCTCAGGTAGCCATCCAGCTCCCGGTAAACGGCCTGTTTTTCCGACGCGCTGATGTCCGCCTGCTGCAGGCGAATGCTGTTTACCTTGGCACGCACCATGGCACGGTACATCTGGTAATAGGCCAGCAGGGCCAGCCCGGCATAGTCGCCGCTGTGTGCCAGCCAGGCATCCACAATTCGTTGTGCCAGGCCCGGTTGCTGTCGGTCCTGCAGATCCATGACCACAAAGGCCACTTCGGAGATGATATCGATCCAGCGCAGATTTTCATTGAATTCGATGCAGTCGAACACCACCACCTGCCCATCGATGAGGGCCATGTTGCGCAGGTGCATGTCGCCATGGCATTCCCGCACGAACCCGTCGGCCTTGCGCTGGGCCATCAGAGGGGCGAGCCGTTGCGACTGCTGGCGGCTCCAGGCCTGCAGCGCATCGAGCCGAGTCAGCAGGGCCGGTTCGTCGAGGCTCTGGCGGATCTGGGCAAAATTTTCTGTCACTGGCTGTTGCACGGCCTCGGCACTGCCAAACGGGCTGTCGGCCCCCGCACGGGGAATACGCTGATGGAATTCGCTGACGGTCTGTGCCAGTGCATCGATGTGGTGGGGCCGCAGCTCACCGTGTGCCAGCAGCCGATCGAGCTGGGCACTCTGGTCGAACTGACGCATTTTTACCGCGTATTCGATGGCGGGGCCTTCGCAACCCAGCCGCGGATGTTCCACTGTGCCGGTGATGGGCACCACGGACAGATAGAGCTCGGGCGCCAGCCGCCGGTTGAGGCGCAGCTCTTCCGCGCAGAAAAACCGGCGCCGCGCCAGGCTGGAAAAATCCAGAAAACCAAGATTGACCGGTTTTTTCAGCTTGTAGGCAAACCGACCGGTGAGGATCACCCAGGAGATATGGGTTTCCACCAGCTCGCAGTGTTCGACCGGGTGTGCATAGCGCGCCGGATTGAGCAGGGCCTGAATCAGCTTCGCTGTCATGATGGTGCCTCGTTGTCCCCTGGAGATAGTTTCAGTCTATCCTGCTGCTTCACCAATGCAAGCACGGCACCAGCCCCGTCATCCCAACGGTGATAAACCCCGTTTTTAACTCTATAAATAACCAGAGTTGCATGATCCTGCCAGCCCGGCAAAATAGGCGCCTGCAAGTCTTGCCTGATTGGTGTAAGCTTTAAATCCATTGTCTGACGGTCGCACAAAACTATGTCCAAAATACCTGATTTTTCACCCGAAGAAGAAAAAGTCGTTGCCGATACGCTCAAGGAGCGCTACGGCAAGCCCCATGAATACCAGCTGGTCGATGTGGAACTGCGCCTGACACCTGATGACAGTCAGGTCACCGACTGTCCTGCCATCTACTGGGAAAGCGAGGATTGCCATTTTCTGCTGGCAAAAACCGGCGACAGTCAGTTTTACAGCCAGTTTTTTTATGGCAACCGGGAGCAGTTTGGTACCGGCCGCCAGTATTACGATGATATCCTAGACTGCCTGATCACCACCTTGCGTGTACAGGCCGACCATGTTCTGGAGCGGGACAAGGTCAAGGAGCTGTCTGACTAGAATCACCATGCCCACCTTAAAAAGATGTGGGCATTTTTTTTACTGTTTTTCCGTTATTTTCCATTTATTGCCAAATCATCCTTAGGGGGAATTTCCATGGCCGCGAAAAAAAAAGCCAAAGCTAAACCAAAGAATGCCTTTTATGCCCAGTCCGGTGGTGTGACTGCGGTCATCAATGCCAGCGCCTGTGGCGTGATCGAAACTGCACGCAAGAACAAGGACAAGATCGGCAAGGTCTATGCCGGTCGTAACGGCATCATCGGCGCCCTGACCGAAGACCTCATCGATACCAGCAAGGAATCCGTGGCCGCCATCAAGGCCCTGCGCCACACGCCTTCCGGCGCCTTCGGTTCCTGCCGCTACAAGCTCAAGAGCCTGGAAGCCAACAAACGCGAATACGAACGTCTGATCGAAGTCTTCGAAGCCCACAATATCGGCTTTTTCTTCTACAACGGTGGTGGTGACTCGGCCGATACCTGCTACAAGATCTCCCAGCTGTCCAAATCCATGGGCTACCCCATCCAGGCCATCCATGTGCCCAAGACCGTGGACAATGACCTGCCTATCACCGACAACTGCCCCGGTTTCGGCTCGGTTGCCAAATACATCGCCGTCTCGACCATGGAAGCCAGCTTCGACGTCGCTTCCATGTGCGCCACCTCCACCAAGGTCTTCGTCGTCGAAGTCATGGGGCGCCATGCCGGCTGGATTGCGGCGGCCGGTGGACTGGCTTCCACCGAAGACAATCCCATCCCGATCATCATCCTGTTCCCGGAAATTGAATTCGATCAGAAGAAATTCCTCGCCCGGGTCGATGAGAATGTGAAAAAACACGGTTACTGCACCGTGGTGGTGTCCGAAGGTACCCACTGGCCCGATGGCCGTTTCCTGGCCGAAACCGGCCTCAAGGATGCCTTTGGCCACAGCCAGCTCGGCGGTTGTGCCCCGGTGGTCGCCAACATGATCCAGGAAAACCTCGGCCACAAATACCACTGGGCCGTGGCCGACTACATGCAGCGCGCCGCACGCCATATTGCCTCCAAGTCCGATGTGGATCAGGCCTACGCCATGGGCAAGGCTGCGGTACAGTTTGCCCTCAAGGGCCACAATGCCATCATGCCTACCGTCGAACGCATTTCCAGCAAGCCTTACAAATGGAAAGTCGGCATGGCGCCCCTGAGCAAGGTGGCCAATGTGGAAAAAATGATGCCCAAGAGCTTCATCAGCAAGGATGGTTTTGGCATAACCAAGAAATGCCGCGAATACCTAGAGCCGCTGATCAAGGGTGAAGACTACCCTCCTTACAAGAACGGCCTGCCAAAATACGTGCGCATGAAAAATGTTGCGGTGAAAAAGAAGCTGGACGCGTTCGAAGTCTGAACCTGCCACTCCGGCAACAACAAAGGGCAACCCGCAGGTTGCCCTTTTTTTACCTGCTTGCTTGTCAAACCGCTTTGGCTAAACGCATGGAGAGCAATCGGTGTGCAAATGATGCAGGACACAAAAATCCCTCTTGTTATCGACCGCATTGCCGACGAGAGGCCGGCAGTTTACAGGCAGGGTATGGATGCAAAACGCAGGGGGCAATGAGCACAGCGCATTGCACCGCCGCAACCTCCCCGGTGCAATGCCCTTCGGTTATTGCACCCTACGACCCTGTTGCACAGTACCCGCACAGTCCCTCGTCACTCACACCCCGTGTTGCCGGCGCTCCATTTGAAGGTGTAGTGCTACTGGCAATCGTCATTTAGCCGGTTTCACTGTCGAGCAGGATACGCTCCGGGCTAACCAAATCGCTGCACTCTACCCTGTTCTTGCCTTCGCGTTTGCCCCGATACAGGGCCATGTCAGCGGCAATGATGCCCTGCTGGATTGCCTCGGCGTCCCGGCATTCACTGAGCCCGAAAGTCAGGGTAACCCTGTGGCTTCGTCCCTGATGGAGAAATTCCTTTTCACTGATCGCCGCGCGAATGTTTTCCACGATCTGTCGGGCATCCTCGATAGCGGTATCCTGCATGACCATCATGAACTCCTCCCCGCCCCAGCGTCCGACGCTATCGCTGTGTCGCATGCGTTTTTTCAGCTCCATGGCGATACTGCAGATGATGAAGTCACCACAGTCATGGCCAAACTCGTCATTGAATATCTTGAAATTGTCGATGTCGGCGATAA
The DNA here is from genome assembly GCA_024275915.1 of Gammaproteobacteria bacterium. Lineage (GTDB taxonomy): Bacteria > Pseudomonadota > Gammaproteobacteria > UBA6429 > Thiohalophilaceae > JAJRYG01. The sequence goes on along the minus strand of JAJRYG010000035.1, from coordinate 4,637 downwards.
TGATGACAAAGGGATTGCCGGTGATACTGGCCACTTTTGCCACTTCCTGCAGGCGGTCATTCATGTCCCGGCGATTGGACAGCCGGGTCAGGTGATCGGTCCGCGCCAGCCTGTCTATCTTTTTATAGGAATCCTGCAGTTTTTCTTCGGAAATGTGCGTTGCCTTGCTGAAATAATAAGACAGGAAAGCCAGGGTGAGCATGAAAACCATGCTGTTGCCATAATACAGTACGTTCAGGATTTGCTGCTCCAGCTGCACCACCGGGGCATGGGTATCGGTGTAGTATTTGAGGCCAATGTAGAACAGCGAGATACCGAAAAAACCCACAGCTCTGGCACTATTATTCAACAGTGGCATGTAAAACAGCAGTGGGATCAGGGCGAGTACATAGATAAAAAATCCACTGCCCCAGCCAATGAAATACACCACCAGTGCCGCATGTCCCATGAGTTCCAGACTCACAAGGGCAGAGCTGATGAACAGCTTCTGCCGGGCATTGAGCAGAATGGCCAGCGCATAGATACCAATGCTCAGTACATTGAGCCAGGCCAGCACGGGAATGCCCAGCTTGAAGAACAGGGGGATGAACCCGGCATGCACGATCAACCCCAGCATGTAGGAGTAGTTCATGACAAAGACAAAACGGTTATAACGGGGATGCAGGGCTTCGAGTATGAAAATATTTACCATGAGCTTTCCTGTGCCATTGAATCGCCAACTTCCATGAACGCAGAACCGTGTTTCCAGCATTCAGTATAGATGAACAGGACTGAAAGTCTTCACCAAACCGCAGATCAGCAGGACATATTCTGCTATCGTAGAAACCATCGAAGATGAGTTCGTGTCCAGCCCATCGTCAACCCCACAGGAGATTGACTGACAAATGTTACGTCTATCCATCCTTTTCAGCTTCTTCCTGCTCAGTCTGCCGCTGCATGCCGACAAAATTTACAAGTGGACTGACGAAAAGGGCAATGTGCATTATTCCGACCGGCCCGATCCTGCCGCTGCCCAGCCCGAGATTATCGCCATCGAGCCGCCACCCAGCCAGGCGCAGATCCGCGAAGCCGAACAGACACAGCAACAGCTGCAGAATTCTGCCAATGCTCTGAGCAATTCACGGCAAAAACGTGAGAAAAAGCAGGCCGAGGCCGAACAAAAGCAGAAGCAACAGGAAGCGGAACGGCAAAAGCTCATCGAAGAAGCACAAAAAAAATGGGAAATGCAGACCGATCAACCTCTCACCCCATGGTATCCGGCCTATCCGGGCCTGCCCCGCCCGCCCAACCGGCCTCGCCCACCCCTGCGGCCCCGGCCACCGGTGGTCAAACCACTGCCTGTCAGGCCACGCTGAAACCAGAGATTCATGACAAAAGGGTGTTTTTTCCACCCTTTTTCCCACAAGGCTGTATAATACTCGGTCGCTCCAATTTCTCCGGTGGCCGATCGGTCGCCCTTTACGATACAGGTTCTTGAAATTTCATGTCTGCTGACACCCCTATTACCTTCGAGTCGCTCGATCTTGCACCCACCATTCTCAAAGCCGTCAAGGACGTCGGTTACGAAACCCCGTCGCCCATTCAGGCGGCCAGTATTCCCCCCCTGCTGGAAGGCCGGGACCTGCTCGGCCAGGCCCAGACCGGCACCGGCAAGACTGCGGCCTTTGCCCTGCCCCTGCTGTCCCGCATGGATGCTTCACGCAAGGAGCCCCAGCTGCTGGTGCTGGCGCCGACCCGTGAACTGGCCATCCAGGTGGCCGAAGCCTTCCAGAAATATGCCCGTTATCTCAAGGACTTCCATGTCCTGCCCATCTATGGTGGCCAGAGTTACGACAACCAGCTGCGCCAGCTTAAACGCGGCGTGCAGGTGGTGGTGGGCACCCCCGGGCGGGTCATGGATCACCTGCGCCGCAAGACCCTCAAACTCGACAACCTCAAGGCCCTGGTGCTCGACGAGGCGGATGAAATGCTGCGCATGGGCTTTATCGACGATGTGGAATGGATCCTCGAACACACCCCGGACAGCCGCCAGATCGCCCTGTTTTCCGCCACCATGCCCTCGGTGATCCGCAAGGTGGCCAACCGCCATCTCAAGGATCCGGAACACATCAGCATCAAGGAGAAAACCACCACCGCCAGCACCATCCGCCAGCGTTACTGGCAGGTCAGCGGCCCCCACAAGATCGATGCCCTGACCCGCATCCTCGAAACCGAGGAATTCGATGCCATGCTGGTTTTCGTGCGCACCAAAACCGCCACCACCGAACTGGCGGAAAAGCTCTCGGCCCGCGGTTATGCCTGTGAGGCCCTCAATGGTGACATCCAGCAGCGCACCCGCGAACGCATTGTCGAAAACCTCAAGCGTGGCAAACTCGATATCCTCATTGCCACCGATGTGGTCGCCCGCGGCCTGGACGTGGAGCGCATCAGCCATGTGGTGAACTACGACATCCCCCATGACACCGAATCCTACGTCCACCGTATCGGCCGAACCGGTCGTGCTGGCCGCACCGGTGATGCCATCCTGTTTGTCTCTGCCCGTGAGCGCCGGCTGCTGCACGCCATCGAAAAGGCCACCCGGCAGAAAATCGAACCGATGGAAATGCCCTCCACCGATGACATCAACAAGCAGCGCATCAGCCGTTTTAAGCAGAAAATCAGCGATACCATTGCCAGCGCCGATCTGGAGCTGTTCACCAACATCATCGCCGATTACCAAGAAGAAACCGACGAGGATCCCCTGCTCATAGCCTCGGCACTGGCCCATCTGCTGCAGGGCAATGAACCCCTGCTGCTCACCGATATGCCAAAACGCCAACGTGATGACCGGGCACGTGGCAGGGACAGCAAAACCTGGGATGCCGAGCGTGGTGGCAAATCCCGCCGCCACGAAAAAAAGACCTGGTCTCCGGAGCAAAAGGCCAAACCACTGAAAGACTACCCTGACATCGCCATGCAACGTTACCGGGTCGAAGTCGGCTATCAACACGGCGTCAAGCCCGGCAACATCGTCGGCGCCATTGCCAACGAAGCCGGGGTCGAAAGCCGCTACATTGGCCAGATTGAAATCTATGATGATTTTGCCACCGTTGATCTGCCCGATGGCATGCCCAATGATATTTTCAAGGAATTGAAAAAAGCCCGCATCTTTGGCCAGCAACTGAACATCCAGCCGGTGGGTAAAGACAGCGCGGGCAGAAAAAAGAATTACAAGAAACGCAGCGACAAAAAAAGCAAACCCCGCAAAAACAAGTCGAAAGGCAAGGACAAAAAATGATCCTCGCCGCAGACACCACGATACAGGACAATTGAAAAATGACTCTGCAACGTGCCCGCGAACTCCTGCTCATCCAGACCAGTCTCGGCAGTGGTGGCTATAATCGCAACAGTGCCATGTTGATTCTCGCCGAAATCCAGCGAGAACATGGCTCTGCGGCCGTCGACCAGCTCATTCGTGAGCTGGATCTGGAAAACAGGTTCAGCATCAAGGCGGGCGAAAAAATTATCATCTGAGCCCAGGGCAGGCCTGCGGCAAGCTGCATCCATACCGATGCCAGACATCCCCTTGCCAGGGCGAGCTCTGGCAGATCAAAAATTTGCCTCGTTGGAAAAACTTGCCGGTGGAGCTGGTTGTGTCTCTGTTTCAAGTTGTTGATATCGTGACAATTATAATGGCGAGATGTGGCCTGTTTTCTTAACAGGCTGTTGAAAAATGCCGTTATTCGACAGCCTGTGTGCGGTGCAGGGAAGAGCTTTTTCAACAGCCTGTTAAGGCCAACCTGGTTTGAGCGTTTGGAATGCAGCGGGATGTGTTTCATGGACGAAACCATAACGAAGGGTACCCCTCTCCCCGAGGGAGAGGGAGTTGGCACGATGGCCACCCACAAATTCTTCTGAAGAGCCAAAAATTTATTTTTCTGCTGAAATTTGCCAAAAGCCAAAATCAACAAGTTAGCCGATCTATGTCATGCCATTTCTCGGACTAGCATTACTATTGTCATTTTTCATCACCCATCCGGGTGATACAGAGCAAACCGAATTGTCGCTATACTCCACACAACAACACGGGTTATCGAGTCCTGCGATGGCTTGCGCATATTGACCATCGACACTCAAAGATCCGGCCACCTCTGATTTTCTGTAACCCTGTTTAAGGTGCTACATGAGCAAATTAATCAACACCGGCAAGTCAGCCAAACCCTCCCACACACGGGACCGGTTCTTCAGAGTCGAGGACAAGTGGTACTTTGCCGTTCGGCGGGGGCCGGATCAGGGCCCCTTTGCCAGCAAGGACGAAGCCCACTCTGCCCTGCAACGGTTTCTCCGTGAGACGAAAAACCAGCCTGACAAGCGGCGATTTTCAAGGCCCGCAGCAGATAAAGCCTCCATCTTTATCAATTGACCGGTAAAGGCCAAAACAGCCGCCAGAAAAAAACCCACACGTCCAGCCAGTCGGTGCGGGTTTTTCCAGGATTTAACCCAATAGTTGCATAAAATTTTGGATGCAGGGGCTTTGGGGACAGTATTTTCAGGGTCGAGCGCAGGTTTTTCCAACCGCAGCATAGTCCACCGAAATGTGAGGATTGGAAAAATCGAGCACGGCACTGAAAATGCTGGCATGGAAGGCGCTTCGCCAT
>JAJRYG010000034.1 GCA_024275915.1 Gammaproteobacteria bacterium | reverse complement strand
CTCGTTGAGAGTCTTGGTCAGGTCACGGGTGACGCTGTTGATGTCCTTTTCGATATCCCGCATCAGTTTACGGAGTTCCGCCGTGGGAGATGCCTTGAGTTTGGCTGCGGTGGTTTTCTTTAGCTTCATCAGGGCCGCTTTGCGCTTGCGCAGACGGCTGGACATGGTGTGCAGCTTCTTGGTTGCCGAGGCACGCAAGTCTGCGGCGGAGGTACCATGACTCAGAGCATCTGCCAGGTTATCCAGCGCGGAAGAGATCATGTTTTCCACTGAAGCACTTTTCACGACTGTTTTTTTCTTCGAAACTTTCTTTTTCGCAGATGTTTTCTTTTTCGCAACCTTCTTCTTGGCGACTTTCTTTTTGGCAGCTTTTTTCTTGGCTAGAGGCATGTAAATACTCCTGTTCAGTTAATTTATTACATTATAGTTTGTGATTGATTAAATTCTACACTAAAGCAGCCAGATTTGTCTTCAGATTGAAAAATGTTGGTTGTTTTTATGATTTCATAAACAGTGAACCCAATCGTTGCATGAATTTTTGGATGCAGGGGCTATCAGGACAGTATTTTCAGGGTTGAGCGCAGTTTTTTCCAACTGCAGCATAGCCCATCCCATGTGAGGATTGGAAAAATCGAGCATGGCATTGAAAATGCTGGCATGGAAGGCGCTTTGCTCTCCTGCGCCGAACATTCATGCAACGGTTGGGTTAATGTATTTATTTTAAAATTTTTCAGAAAATGACAGAAAAATCATAAATCATAGAGCATGAGAATTTCCAATAAACCGTTTTTTTCTACGTCGATATAGGTAGTGTGTACAGTAGAAGCGGTACACAGGTACACTTGGCAAATATAAAAGGCCGGTTTTCTTTCGCCAGGCATAAAGTAGCGGCTTGATTACACATTTCAGCGAGAAAATGCCCACCTTCATGCGGCATTTGGCGGGAATGCAAATTGATATTGATCAAATCAGCCGTAAAGCCGGATTTGCAGTGAAAATCCGCCTTGTCTCTTGTCAATTTTTTATCCGCTCAGCGGTTCTGCAGGTCAAAACGAACGTTGCCGATGGTAGTGAAACAGGAAAACATGAAACATGGTCTGCCAATCGAAGAAGTGTTGCCAGATCTCGGGGTTGCCCTGATGCAACATGATGAAGCGATCCTCGAAGCACCGCCCGGTGCAGGTAAAACCACTCTGGTGCCTCTGGCGCTGCTGGATGCCGAGTGGTTGCAGGAGCAAACAATCCTCATGCTTGAACCGCGCCGGCTGGCGGCACGCGCAGCGGCGGAGCGCATGGCCGACTTGCTGGGGGAAACGGTGGGCAAAACGGTGGGCTATCGGGTGCGTCTGGACAGCAAGGTGAGTCGTGATACGCGTATCGAAGTGGTCACCGAAGGAATCCTGACCCGCCGTTTGCAAACAGATCCTGCACTGGAGAACGTTGGCCTGATAATTTTCGATGAATTTCACGAACGTAGCCTGGAGGCGGATCTTGGTCTGGCCCTTTGCCTGCAGGCAAGGGAGGTTTTCCGTGATGCGCCCGCGCTGAAAATACTGCTGATGTCAGCTACCGTTGACGGCAAGGCACTGTCGCAGCTGCTCGGTGATGCACCGCTGGTGCGCAGCAAGGGACGAATGTTTCCGGTGGAGGTGCGTTATGGTGCACCGTGGAAAAGCCATGAAGGTGTCTTGCAGGCGGTGGTGCCGGCTGTGCTTGAGGCCCTCGAGGAACAGCATGGCAGTCTGCTGGTGTTTTTGCCCGGGCAGGGCGAGATACGCCAGGTTTACCGGCAACTGGAAAAGCCACTGGCAATGCATTCTGACGTAATCCTTGCTCCATTGTATGGTGATCTGGACATTGCCGAGCAACGCAGGGCCATTGCGCCTGCTCCAGCAGGAAAACGCAAGGTGGTACTGGCCACGGACATTGCCGAAACCAGCCTGACTATCGATGGGGTCAACGTGGTGATCGATGCCGGCCTGAGCCGGCAGGCCGTTTTCGACAGCGCATCGGGCATGACCCGACTGCATACCCGCCGGGTGTCCCGGGCTTCCAGTGTTCAGCGCATGGGCCGTGCCGGTCGTCTGCAGCCGGGCGTATGTTACCGCCTCTGGTCCGAAACCCAGCAACAACAACTCATTCCTTTCAGTCCGCCCGAAATCAGCCAGGCCGATCTGCTTCCCTTGGCGCTGCAATTGCAGCGCTGGGGGGTGGATGATCCTGCGGAACTAATCTGGCAGGATGCACCGGCCGCCACGCCCTATGCCCAGGCCCTGGAATTACTGGCCCGCCTGGGCGCGCTGGAAGACAACGGCAAGGGCGGCTGGCGCCTGACAGGCCACGGTGAGGCCATGGCGAGATTGCCCACCCATCCACGCCTGGCCCACATGTTGCTGATGGGAAAAAAACATGGCCTGCAGGAGACGGCCTGCCAGCTGGCCGCCCTGTTATCAGAGCGGGATCCCCTGCCAAATACCGATGCCGACATCAGTTCACGTCTGGCGCTGTTGATTCAGGGAGATTCTGCCCATGCTCAGGCTCGCGGTTTGCTCAGGCGCCTGCAGCCGCAGATCCGGCAGTTCCGTCAGTTGATAAAAGGGAACGCCGAGCTGCCGGTGATGGAGGTTAATGATCCCCGTTGGCAGGGCTTTCTGCTCGCCTGCGCCTACCCGGATCGTATTGCCCGGCAGCGCCAGGCCGGCAGCATCGAATACCGGTTGAGCAACGGCCGGGCAGCCCGCCTACGTGAACATGACCCCCTGCAACAGAGCCCCTGGCTGGCCATTGCCCAGATGGGCAGCCACAAGGGCATGGCCACCGATCAGATCTATCTGGCTGCCGAGCTGGATGAAGCCCTGTTCGAGGATTACCTGGCCCCAATGGTTCGCAAGGGGCAGCATCTGGTCTGGGAAAAGAATGATGACCGTCTGAGCGCCTTCGAGCAGAGACGGGTTGGCAGTCTTGTGCTTTCACAAAAGACCATGGCCCCGGTACCTGTAGAGCTGAAGCAGCAGGTGATCCTCGAGCTGGTGAGAAAACGGGGGCTCGAACTGTTGCCCTGGACCGAGGCGCTGCAGCAGTGGCGTCAGCGTATCCTGTTGCTGCGGCAACTGGACCTGGAAGCTGGCCAGGATAGTGAATGGCCTGATGTTTCTGATGCTGCCCTGATGGATAGCCTGGAAACCTGGCTGGCTCCCCATGTGGAAAACATCAGTCACATCAATCATTTTGCCAGACTGGATCTGAAAAACATTTTGCTCAATCTGCTGCCCTGGCCCCTGCCGAAAAAGCTCGATGAGCTGGCTCCGGAAAAAATACAGGTGCCGTCCGGTTCCCGGATCCGCATCGACTATGGTGAAACCCCTCCGGTACTGGCGGTTCGCCTGCAAGAAATGTTTGGCTGCAGCACGACGCCACGCATTGCCGGCAATCGCCTGGCGCTTAAGGTTCATTTGCTGTCACCGGCTCGTCGTCCGGTGCAGGTGACGCAGGATCTGGAGAATTTCTGGCAGACCAGTTATTTGCAGGTAAAAAAGGAAATGAAGGGCCGTTATCCGAAGCACCACTGGCCCGACGACCCCCTGAATGCCGAGGCCAGCAGTCGGTTGCGACGGAAACCGGGGAAACGTTGAGCCAGATTTCGATCAGGTTTCATCCCTGTCTGTCTTTTTTTCGTCACAGGTCTTCATATCCGCACCGGGCAGATGTCGTGCCATTGTCAGGCCGCTGTGCACGGCGTCACAGACTTCCCCGGCGCTGAGCCCATTGTTTCTCACTCTGACGACTTCGGCGATGATCATGCGCTGCAGGTGTCTGCTATCCATTTGATTTTTTGCTTCGGGTGACCGGTACATCTGGGCAAGGCCGCCTGAACGGGAGATAGATCATGGAAATCGCCGGTTTGTTCCCCGGGGCCCGTGTTGGCCCGGTGGCAGTGGTGACAGCCGGACGATTACCTTGTTCCGGGTATGGTCGGTTGGTCAGTATTTTCATCGATGTCCTCCTGTCCTGCAAAGTTCATCATGCCAAGAAGTATGACCTGAACCATGACCACAGGCTTGTCCCTGCGTGGCAAGTTGTTATCCCTTAACAGGATGTTGAAAAAATCCCTCCCTGGACTTTTTCAACCCGGGAACGGCAAACGCGGTTTGCCGTTCCCTCACATTTTTAATGACTTGTGGTCATTGAAAATGGCGGTGCGTCCCTGCACCGCACACAGGCTGGGTAAAACGGTGTTTTTCAACAGCCTGTCAACCTGAAAAAGCAAACAGTCAAAAAGTGGCTAATGGCATTGGCTGCTTTACCGGCGATATTGCCATCATGGGCTAACAGCGCCGGCTGGTTACTTCATGCCAATCGATTGTTCCTGCACGCCATTCGTAGCCGGCAGCGGATAGTTTGTATTCAGGCTGTGTCACACTTGTTTCGAAATGGACTGAAAAGCACAAATCCATCGAAATTGAATCATCAATGCTATTTCCAAGGAGACTGGCATGAAAAAACGGAAGTTCAAACCAAGACTTTGCGCGTGTCGTTGCGGGCAGTTGACTCGTGAGGGTTTCTTTATCGAAGGCCATGATGCCATGCTGTATACGGCTATTCTGAACAATGTGGGTGGTCTGGTGGCCTTGCGTGATCTTGTCGAAGACAAGCTGGGCAGGCAGATCAAAATGGAGGCAGGAAAAAAGCCGCCAGAGAATGCCGACAACCGGACACTGGCAAAAAATCACTGATTTTATCGAATGTTGCCACAGGCCATGGATGAGGTGATCACAGGTGTTCGAGAATCCGGTCTGCCACGCGAAAGGCATTGGCGTAAATGGTCCAGGTGTAGGGTACGCTGCCACCGGTGGGCATGAAACTGCCATCAGTGACATACAGGTTGTCGATATCATGAACCCGGCAGTTGGCATCGAGGACGGAACGGGTCGGATCATGACCAAAGCGGCAGCCGCCGGCCACCAGGTTGGCGGGGGGATCACCGCTGACACTGGAGTAGATGTCCCTGGCTTTCATGGTTTCCAGTACGGTTTTGGCCTTGTCACTCAGGTACTGGCCGATTTCCAGATCATGGGGATGAAAGCCGATCCGAACCCGTGCCACCGGTGAACCCCATTTGTCCTTAATCTGGTTGTCCAGGCTGACAAAACAGTTGTCGGTGGGCAGCCAGTCACAGAACACCTCGAAACGCAGGTAGCGGGCTTCGGTAAAATAGGCTTCGAGCTTGCGCTTCAGGGGTTTGCCCCACAGCAGCCTGCCATTGTCATCCCATTTCTGGTTGTTGGCCCGGGCAATGCCGTTGGGATGACGGAACAGAAAATCGATGGTGCCACCCTTGTGGCGGCCAAATTTGGCGTCGTCGATGAAATACCAGTCCTGCAGACCACGGTTGACGAAGGGACCGCGCATTTTCAGGGCCTCGGCCTGCTGTTTGCTGAATTGCTCATAGGGCAGAGTGCCCTGGCCAACCCCCCCGGCCGAGAAAATCAGGTTGCGACCCAGCTGGCCATGATTGTTGCCCAGGCCATCGGGGTGTTTCGGGCCAGGGGAACTGAGCAGCAACCGCGTGGTTTCGATGGCCTGACAGGCCACCACGAACAGTCGGGCATGGATCTTTTGTTCCTTGCCTTGCCGGTCATGGTAACGGGCGGCCGTCACCTTGCCTTTTTTGTCACTTTCAAGGCGAAAGACCTTGCAGTGCGGCATCACTTTGCAATGGCCCGTCCTTACGGCCTGATCCAGCAGGGCCGCACGGGCACCCCCCTTGGCGCCGGTCTGGCAGCCGAAGCTGCCACAGTAGCCTGAATAGGCACAGCCCCGGCGGTTCATGGCCGGGTAGGGCAGGATGGCCCGTGGTGTAGGCAGTGGATGATAGCCATGTTTTTTACAGGCCGCATCGATCCAGCCGGAGACGATGTTCTCTTCCGTGGGCGGGTAGGGAAAGTCGGTGGTGGAGCGGGGTTCCTGAAAAGGATGTTTGACCACCCGGCCAGAGACTCCAACCCGTTGTTCCACTTTTGTATAGTAGGGTTCCAGTTCCTTGTAATCGATGGGCCAGTCCACCACGTTGGCGCCGTCGATGGGGCCATACACCGAGCGCAGGCGAAAGTCATCGGGCTTGAGGCGGTAGAAGTAACCACTCATGAAGTTGGATGAGCCACCGATACAGTTGCCGTTCCAGAAGTCCCAGCCCGATTCCGAGGTTGGAGTCCCTTGCCAGCCTTCATCCGAGGCCTCTTCGATAACATGCTGCTCTTCTGACAGTGGGGGCGTGTAGACACTGCGCCGGCAACAGCTGAGTTCATCCTTGGTAAAGTCCGTTTCATCGAACCAGGGCCCTTTTTCCAGTACCACGACCGAATGGCCGGCTTCGGCCAGGGTCAGGGCAACTGGGCTTGCACCGGCACCACTGCCAATAATGCAGATGTCATAGTCGCTCATCGTCTTTTCTGTAATGCCTGCCAGGTTTGCCCTGCGGTTGCGGGCAGGGGGAAACCGGGGTCATGTTGCAGCCATTTCCAGCCGATGGCCTCGGGATTGCCTCCGTAAACTGGCGAACTCAGCAAGGCTTCGAAAATATATGTCAACAACATGGCCAGCCAGTCTTCCCCGGCCGAGGTTCCGGCAATCTGTTGTAAAAGGTTGGCCTGCTGATTTTCTGTCAGGCGAACAAAGACGGCCTTGTGTTGTTGCATGGCCAGTTCATTGAGCCAGCCCGGTCCGCTGGTAATGAAGTTTCTTTCCTCCTCACTGAGACCATGCTGGGAAACGAGGTTTTTCAGGTAACTTGTGGCGTGGATCTCCTTTGCTCCCGGGGCATGGTCTTCCGAAGGCAACAGGTGCTGCTGGACCACTGCCAGGGTTTTCCAGGGCTCGCGGTCTTGTCCGCGGGTAGGAGCCCGTGCCGGATTGCGGGTTTGGGCCTGCACAGGCAGGACAAGGGCGGCGCCAAACAGCCCCATGAGGGCAAGAAAATCTCGGCGTGGGTGTGAGGTTGCCTGCCATCGGGCATGGGCTTGCTCGAAACCGCCATCCAGGGATGGCAAGACACCTTTTCTGCCCCGTTGCCTGCGATTCACTTCTGTTTCCACTGGTCGATAAAGGCGAGAAACCTGTCGACAGAGTAATGCTTGCCATCTAGCAGTTTGGCTGTGTCCTGGGAATGAAGAATGCTGCCACTGGCATCGGAAACGTAAATGTGAGGGTAGCCAAGGGGTTTGGGGAAGGTTGCCATGAATTCTTCATTGCCGTTTTCATCGCTGACATTGATTTTCAGCAGGACGAAATTTCCATGCAGGGCCTCGGTAACGGCCCTGTTGCTATTGATGAACCTGTCGAGGACATGGCACCAGCTGCACCAGTCACCTCCTACTTCGATCAGAACACGACGGTTGGTCTTCCTGGCCAGGTTGAGGGCAGCGATGGAATCAGAAAAAGGATCCCGGGTCGGGTCATAGATCTTGCTGTATTGCGGGAGTTCTGGCTGGGCGGCCAGGCCAAAGGGTACAAGCAACAAAAACAGTATCAGAATCTGTGTGGTATTTTTCATGGTGGTCATGTATCGACAGTTGCGGGAAGCGGAGGTTCATCATCTTGTCAGACCCCAAGTATGCCCCGAAAAATTACCGACAGCCAGTCATTGGCCGGGATTCTCGGTGCAAACACCTGCTCGTTTCTCTCAAGGGCAAAGACGCGATACAGTCCGCAGCAAGAAAAATGCCAGGTCCGATTGAGACAGAATCATTGGGTTTGCAGTTCCCGGGTTGAAAAAGTCCAGGGAAGGGCTTTTTCAACATCCTGTTAAAGGGTTCAATGATTTTCAACCCTGAGAACCTGTTCCTTGCTGAACAGCACGACCCGGTTACGGCCTTCATTCTTGGCCTGGTAAAGGGCCTGATCGGCGCAGGAAACCAGGTTTTCCGGGCTGGCGGCATCGCCGGGGTAAATGGCAATACCAATGCTGGTGGTAATATGGAAGGGTTCACCGCTGGTGGTGGAAAATTCATGTTGCTCGATTTTTTTTCGCAGCCTTTCGGCAATGATCTGGGCCTGAGCTTCATTGGTTTCGGGTAGCAGAATGGCAATCTCCTCTCCGCCATAACGGGCAATCCTGTCCGGTACACGCAGTTCCTTTTTCAGCAGCCGGGCTATCTCGGTCAGGGTGCGATCGCCGGTCTGGTGGCCATAGTTGTCATTGACTCTTTTGAAATGATCGATATCGAGAAACAGCAGGCTCGAGTGACGCTGGTAACGCATGGAGCGGTACAAATCCGTTTCCAGCTCCCTGAAAAAGGCCCGGCGGTTCAACAGGCCGGTGAGGGCATCCTGGGTGGCCAGTTTTTCCATTTCATCGGCCATGATATTAAAGGCCTGAGCCAGGCGCCCCAGTTCGTTTTCGGTTTTTAGTGTAATGCGTTTTTTCAGATTGCCCTTGCCAAATTCAATGGTGCCGGCTTCAAGGATTTTTATGGGTTTGAGGACCTGCTGGATAAACAGAAAGATAAAGCCGAAGGCGCCTGCCAGTGCCAGCAGGATACTGAGGAAAATCAGTACAAGTATGATTTTCTGCTGAGTCTGAAGCTTTGCATCGATGTCCTTGATGTTCTGATGCAACAACTGGTGCAGGTTGGTCATGTAGTTGATGATGATGTAAAGCCTGTTGTTGAACTCATCGAGAAGCCGGGGCTTCTTGTCGCTGTGGTCATCCTCGGCACTGAATATGACCCGGGCCAGTTTGTCCAGGTTCTCCCACTCTTTGTTCACCGCACGCAGAACCGAGACGTAGACCTGACTTTGCCTGGCATTTTCTTCAGCAAACAGGGTTTCCAGTTCAATCAGTCGGCTGGCTATTCTTTCGCTCAGGACTCGGTAGTTTTTCTCTTCATCCGGATGATTGAACATTACATAATCATTGACCGGGATGACCACGGCCGAGATCTCCGATTTTGCCTGAATGATGGATGCCATCTGATTGAACTTGTAGTTGATGGCGGTCTGAAATGAAAGCAGGGAACTCTGATAAAAGTAGTAACCCACCCCGGCCAGCAGGAACAGGGGGAACAGAAGTATGGCAGCGCCAAGAAATATCTGTTTTTTGAGTGAATTATTGATATGACCGAATATTTTCATTTTAATCATTATTTACTTGATCGTGACAAGCATAGCGTATCTCCACTTGCCTGGCATGGCAGAAATACCGGCAGATTCCTGTGCAGGGCTCATCATGGGTATGGCCATATGGTTGTTTTCTGTTCAGTCGGGAACGGATATTGAAGGTTATCGGACTGATTTGAGAATTAATGAGTATTATGAGTGACTTAGCGGATAAATTTTCGGGTTTTGTGATTGGCTTGTCAGATGGCGAGTCCAACACCGAACTCGGCATGCATTTTCGGTGCAGGATGGCGTAGCGGCTTCCAGGTCAGCATTTTCAATGCCGTGCTGTTGTTGGAGAAAACTGTGCCGCCCCTGCAAATACTGCCCCCAAAGCCCCTGCATCCAAAAATTCATGCAACGATGGGTAAAGTTGCGTCGGATCAATATTTTCAGATTATTCTCACATTTGTCCCTTGAGTGGCAGCAGCGGCGTGCTTAAAATGGGTAACAAATTCACCATCAGGATGCCCCGCCATGAGCCAGGATACCCCCGTCATTATTGCCGCCGTCGATCAGTCTGAAATCCTCGAACCTGTTGTCAAACGGGCCAGACACCTGGCAGACTGCCTGAACGGCGAGCTGATTGTCCTGCATGTCATCAGTGGCAAGGGGTCGAGCATGGTCAATGCCAGTTACAGTGACATGGTGCTGGGAACTTTCGATGACAAGGAACTGGAAGTCGAGGAGCAGATCCGGCAGGTTCTGGCACGTCGTCTGGAGCTGATCGGTGTCGAGCCGGATTGTCTGCAGCTGGCCGAAGGTTCTCCGGCCAAGACCGTGGAAAGGTACCTCGAAGAACATGATGCCTCTATGCTGGTGGTTGGTCAGCCCAAGGCCATGCTCAGTTCGGTGACCACCAATATGGCGAAAAAGGCCGCCTGTGACGTCTACATCGTTCGGGTTAGCTAAATGGCTGTTCCAAATGCCAGGTCACTTTCTGGCAAGTGATTATTAAAAAGGCTCTTCCCCAAATAGAGTGGGTAGATTATCGTAAACCCCTATGAGAGATAAAGACCTATAGGCCCAGATCCTGGGCATCAAGCGTCCCTGGCAGGTATCCGGAGTAGAACGGGCATTGTCGGAGGGCGAAGTCACCGTT
>JAJRYG010000033.1 GCA_024275915.1 Gammaproteobacteria bacterium | reverse complement strand
TGTCCCTGGCTTCCTGCAGGGACAGGGTATTGATCAGGATATGCTCGTTGGGAATGGTCGCGGCCATGCCCTTGAGTTCTGCCAGATAACGGTGCGCGGGCGCCAGCTTTTTCAGTACCGCACGGGTTTCCAGTTCGGTTTGTGGCGGCAGAAACGCGATGGTGGACTGGGGCATGCGGTGTTCCAGGTCAGGTTATTTGTATAGAAAATAACTCGTTTCTATACAAGAAGCCTCTATCATACCAAGAAAACAGCATTTTTCTATACATATCGAGAACAATCTGTATAAAAAAGATCAGCCCTGCGCAAGCAATCGCATACCAAATAAAGCATTATATTTCACACAGTTACAAACAAATCCCAATTGTCGTGCATGTGGCGGCAAGATATGAATATGGAATAAACCATCAAAATCAATGTATTACAAAAACAACCGGAGTTGCGTCGGGTGTGTACTGTAATGGCGGGGTCCCATGCGCGCAGCGCATGGGCACAGGGACAATAAAAACCCCGCTCCGAAGAGCGGGGCCGGTAGCTTTCACGCTTTTGCCGAACGTGCATTGGCAAGTATACCAAAAGTAAACTTTGCGTCTGAACTTTCGCTTACTCGATGACGCCCATTTCACGTAGCAGATGGCGGGCGTCTGCCTTGGCTTTGTAGATAACATCCATATCTAAATGCGCCGCTATGCGACGAGCCAGGCACAGTGTTTCCACTTGTCTGCTTTTGATAACCTTGTCCTCGGCATCCATGCCTCTGTGCAGCAGCCGGCGCCAGATTTCCGATTCACGGACGCCAAGTTCGACAGCCATCCGGCGCACTTCCTTCGCCATATCCTCCGGCACACGAACGCATATCTGGATCATGACCTCGCCTCCTGACTGAGGATCGGTGAAACCTGACTGGCCAGTGCACCGTCTGCCAGATGTTCCTGCAAATAGTCATCTTCATTTCTGCCCATTATGCGGGCATGCTCGCGTAGTATCTTTTCAGTAGAAAGATTCTGCACAGCACGCCGATGTTGTACCTGCTGCTGTCTGGCATCTGCAATGTGCAGCCCCGGCGTGGGGTTAAAGTCGTTTTGTCTGAACCGTTTGACCAGGGCTCGCAAATAGGCCAGCCGTGACTTGCGAATATCTCCCGCGCAGATGGCGGCATGCAGAACGTCCAGCAGCATCTGGGCGTCCTCTTTCACTGGTTCCAGAATCAGGCAGGCCTGCTCGATTTCCGCAGCCGTCATGGTAGCGGGCATGACCCAGTCGTGGGTTTGACTGCCAGCGGCTTTTGTTGTCGTTGTGTGTTTTTTTAATTCTGTATTTTGTTTATCTGTACTTTGTATATCGGCGGGTTTACCGTCGACGGCTTTTCCGTCGATGGTATTGCCATCGACGGTTTTTGCGTCCATGGTCTGCGGTTTTTCATGGAGTTCACTGATCCAGACAAAACGGCCATCGTTGCGATGTACGCGCCTGCGCACCAGATAACCGGCTTTCTCCAGTTCACGCAATAAACGCCTGAGTTTGTCGCGTCCCAGCCTGTTTTCCCGCCGCAAGGCTTCAAAATGAACCTGCCAGTCCTGCGGGCGGGTAAGCAGTCGCGCCAGCAAGCCAACAGACTCCAGGCTCAAGTTTTCGTCTCGCAGTGTTTCATTGAGCAGAACGGTATAATTTTCCGTTTTCGCAACCCGGAATATGCTCATAACTCGCCTTCTTCGATCAGGCGCGCGATGACAGAAGTGCGAAAATAAACACGGCGGCCAATTTTGCGCTTGGCCGGGTTGAGCAGATTGGAAAATTCGGTGTCACGACCGAGAGAAACACGCAGGCCATCGACTGTGCGATGGAAAAGCTCTGCCGTCTGGCGAAGTGTCAGCAACGGCCCGTATTCTTCGAACAACAGCCGTTCCGTATTTTTACTTGGTTTTTTGCTTTGGGTGGAAACTTGTTCCTGATTCATGGGGTCACCTCTTCAATGTTCCGAAGTTCGTGGGTGACCCCTTGGGTTATGACCTGTTGGCCACGCTTTGTCGAGTAAAGCGTCCTGCGGCGTTTCTGTCCCCACGTGAAACAGAAACAACCGTAACTCAGGCAGGACTTATGCTAACCGGGCGAACTTTCCGATGCAATATGAATGTTGCGAACTCTGGCGAACTTGGGAGAAACAGGCATCGAAATCCACGGCACTTTACCGTATCCAGCCGCTCGACAAGATCTTCGGCACGCAAATGCGTGTACCGCTTCAACATCTGCATGGACTTGTGACCACTGATGGCAGCCACCTCCTGATCGGTCAGGCCGAGTTACACAAGACGGGATACAGATTCATGCCGCAGGTCGTGGAATCTGAGGTTGGAAATACCGGACCGTTTCAATGCCTCCGACCAGACCTTGTTGATGCAATAGGGGCGGCGAACACCATCGCGGCCGGGCTCTCCGAAAAAGATCAGATCCGTGTCACCAGGGCGCACAGGGTTATAAACAAGCCCGAGCCCCCATTCACGAATAGCGGTAGTGTAGAGGTGCCCCAGCAGGGCCAACTCCAGCCTCACCGTGTCGGGTCTCTTGCCTTCGGCAAGGCGCTCATCACGATATGCGGCAACCCGGTCGGGCGTAAGCACAGCCAGACCATACTGGCCCAGGCGCTGTTTGAGGATTCTTGCCAGTATTTTTTATTTTCTGTTCATGTCCAGCGGAATAATTCTTATGGTCTTGGCGGTTCTGGACGCTTACGGGTTTTTTGACAAGTAGCCGGATCGCTTGTGCTCCCTCTCAACCCTCGTACCTTTGCCGGTTCGTAGGGCGCAATAACCGACAGGGCATCACCACCTGCCCAAAGCCTCTCTGGATTCCAGCCTTCGCTGGAATGACCTCGGAGCCGGGTTTTACTTGTGTCTTGTCCCTTGCAACTTGTATCTGCCTTTAATCCGGCACACGACGATTTCATGGTTCACTGCGATGATGTTCTTTTGTTGCCATTTTTGCGCACCAGAAACTTCTCTGCCTCGACCAGGATGAGAACCGTAAAGGACACGGCGATAATGTCCAGCCAGACACGGGCCTCGATGGCGGCGGTGCCAAACAGGGTCTGCATGGGGGGCAGGTAGGTGAACAGCAGCTGGAAGAGGATCAGTATGGCGATGGCCATGAGCACATAACGGTTGCCGAGCAGACCCTGGCGGTTGAGCACGGGGGCGGTAAGGTAACGGGAATTGAAAAGGTAGAAAATCTCGAAAAAGACCAGTGTGTTGACGGCCACGGTACGGGCCGTTTCGATACTGTTGCCTTGGGCAAGTTCCCACTGGAACAGGCCGAAGGTTCCTGCTACCAGGATCAGTGAGACGAAAACGATCCGCCAGATGAGCAAGGAGGTGAGTATCGGTTCCCTGGCATCCCGTGGCGGGCGTTGCATGACACCGGGTTCGGGTGGTTCGAAGGCCAGGGACAGGGCCAGGGTGACTGCGGTGATCATGTTGACCCAGAGGATCTGTACCGGGGTCAGTGGCAGTTGTTCGAAGCCGAGCAGAATGGCAGTGAGAATGATCAAGGCTTCACCGCCATTGGTGGGGAGGATGAAGATGATGGCTTTTTTGAGGTTGTCATAGACCGTGCGGCCTTCCTCGATCGCATGGGAAATGGAGGCAAAGTTGTCATCGGCCAGGACCATTTCGGCAGCCTCCCTGGCCACGCTGGTGCCGTTACGGCCCATGGCAATACCCACATCGGCACGTTTGAGTGCCGGGGCGTCGTTGACGCCATCACCGGTCATGGCGATGATCAGGTTCTGCTCCTGCAACAGCCGGACCAGGCGCAGCTTGTGTTCGGGATTGACCCGGGCGTACACATCCACCTTGTCAACCTGTGCGCGCAGCGCATCTTCACTCATCTGTTCGAGTTGCTGGCCGGTGAGTACCGCATCGGTATTGTGGAGTCCGAGTTGTCGGGCAATGGCCTGGGCGGTGGCACCGTGGTCGCCGGTGATCATCTTGACCCGGATACCCGCCTGCTTGCAGGTTTGTACCGCTTCAATGGCTCCGTCTCGCGGTGGGTCGATGAGACCGAACATGCCGAGCATGATCAGGTCGTCATCCACATCATCGAACTTCAGTTCTGTCTGCTGGTAATCCACGGGCTTGACCGCGATGGCCAGTACCCGTTGTCCCTGCTGTGCCATTTCATCGATATGGCAAAGCCAGCGCTTCCTGTCCAGAGGGCGTTCTCCCTGTGCAGTCCGTTGTCTGTTGCACATGTCCAGCACTCTTTCGGGGGCACCCTTGAGGTAGATGAATGCCTCTCCCGTGTGACTGTGGTGCAGGGTCGCCATGAACTTGTGCTCGGATTCGAAGGGAATGATGTCGGTACGGGGATAGTTCCTGTTTTCCTCATCGAGTATCAGTCCGGCCTTCATGCCGGCGACCAGCAGGGCGCCTTCCATGGGATCGCCCTGAACCTGCCAGTTGTCTCCCTGCTGCTCCAGTCTGGCATCGTTGCACAGCACTGCGGCACGCAGTGCCTCCTGCAGGATGGCCTGCTGCTCGGGCCGGATTTCCTGTTGTTCGAGCATGATCAGGCCGTGCGGGTCATAGCCGGTACCGGTCAACTCAAAGCCGTGTTCACTGGTGGCTATCTGGCGCACTGTCATTTCGTTGCGGGTCAGGGTTCCGGTCTTGTCCGAGCAGATCACGGTCACCGCGCCAAGGGTTTCCACCGCAGGCAGGCGGCGGATGATGGCGTTGCGTTTGGCCATGCGTTGCACGCCAATGGTCAGGGTGATGGTCATGATCGCGGGCAGACCCTCGGGAATGGCGGCCACGGCCAGGCTCACTGCAGCAAGGAACATCTCCCCCATGGAGTAGTCACGCAGCAGGACACCAAATACAAAAGTGATGGCCGCAAGTCCGAGGATGGCGATGGTCAGCCAGTTACCGAACTGGGCCATCTGCCGCAGCAACGGGGTGGTGACCGTTTCGACCTCGGAAACCAGGGTACTGATACGGCCAATCTCGGTTTGTGCACCGGTGGCAATCACCACCCCGGTTCCCTGTCCATGAGTGACAAGGGTGCCGGAAAAGGCGATGCACTGGCGATCACCGAGGACGGCCTTTG
Source organism: Gammaproteobacteria bacterium (assembly GCA_024275915.1). GTDB lineage: Bacteria > Pseudomonadota > Gammaproteobacteria > UBA6429 > Thiohalophilaceae > JAJRYG01. The sequence goes on along the minus strand of JAJRYG010000033.1, from coordinate 7,270 downwards.
CCTCGACCGGTTCAATACGCTTTTCGATAGCCACCGACTCCCCGGTCAGGGCGGCTTCCTGCACCTGCAGGCCCTTGACCCGGAACAGGCGCAGATCGGCCGGCACCTTGTCACCCGATTGCAGCAGCACCACGTCACCGGGGACCAGTGATTCCGCCTTGACGGTCATTTGTTTGCCATCACGGATCACCACGGCACTGAGTGAAAGCATCTTGCGGATTGCCTGCAGGGCATCCTCGGCCTTGCCTTCCTGGATGAAACCGATGACGGCATTGATCACCACCACCCCGAGGATCACGCCCGCATCCACCCAGTGTGCCAGCATGGCGGTAACGGCACTGGCAACGATCAGGACATAGATCAGGATGTTGTGAAACTGGGAGAGAAAACGGATGACCGGGCCACGCACCCGGGTTTCTTCCAGCCGGTTGGGGCCATGGCGGCCAAGCCGGGCTTCGGCTTCCTGGCGGGAAAGTCCGTTTGCCGTGGAGCCGAGCAGGCCAAAGACCCTGTCCACGTCAATGGCATGCCAGTCATGTTCGGTTTGCTGCTGTCGGGACAGTCGCGAGGCCGAGCGCCGTCGGGTCACAATGGTGCCAATGATGGAGAGGATGACCAGAGCAGCAAGGACAAGCAGCCACTCGATGACCGAGATATCCAGTGTCCAGCTGAGTTCATCTTTCATAATGTCGCCTTGTTGTTTTCTGCCGATGGCAAGCGTTGCAGAGGTTTTATCTTACTCCCGGCAAGGGAAAGCAGGTTAATGCTTTATTCTTATCTTTGTCATGCATGGGGGACATTCCGCCAGCTTGCCGGGACAGGCCAGCCGATTAATGTGTGTTTGGGGATGTTTATTCGTGAAGCGGAGTGTCTTTTATGGTTTAATGTTTTCTAACGTGTCATGGTTCAGGTTTTTCATTCGGTAACGGCTGGGAGCCTTGGGGTATTCTTTCGTATATGACAAACAAGAATAATCAATGAGTCTAAGGAGATGTCAATGGAAATCGTGTATCGCAAATCAGCTTCAGCAGGTTACCGGAAATCACCCACGGCTCGGGTCGTCGCACTGTGTCTGACACTGGGTTTTGGCCAGACGGCATTTGCCGCGGCAGGCCTCATCACCGACGATCCCGAATCACTCAGTGCGGCAGCCAGACCGGAGCCCTATTCACCCTATGCCCAGCGCAGTTTTCCTTCCCGGCCATTGTGGGGGGATACCCATCTGCATACGGCCATTTCATTCGATGCCGGGGCCTTTGGGGCCAGGCTGCTGCCACCGGACGCCTACCGTTTTGCCAAGGGAGAGGAAGTGGTTTCCTCCACAGGTCAGCCGGTTCGCTTGTCCCGTCCACTTGACTTCCTGGTGGTGGCCGATCACTCGGACAACATGGGTTTCTTTCCCAAGCTGCAGGAAGGTGCGGCCTATGTGATGGCCACGGAGAAAGGTCGACGCTGGCACGAGATGGTCACCAAGGGTGGACAGGAAGGCGTCAAGGCCGCAGCAGAAATCATTCATGACTTTTCCCAAGGGAGCTTCCCCAGGGAACTCGAATCCCTGCCGGGCAACAATATCTACCGCGCTACCTGGGATGACATCATCAATGCGGCCGAAGCCGCCAATGAACCCGGTCGTTTTACCGCCTTCATTGGCTACGAATGGACAGCCATGGTCAAGGGCAACAACCTGCACCGGGTGGTCATGTACCGGGATGGCGCCGATCGTGCCAGGCTCATGGAGCCCTACACCACCACGGCCCCCCTGGGCAGCCCCAATCCCCGGGACTTGTGGAAATGGATGGATGCGTACGAAGAGAAAACCGCCGGCCAGGTTCTGGCCATTGCCCACAACGGCAACCTGAGCAACGGCATCATGTTCCCCGAGAAGAAATCCTTTGGCAAGAAGATTGACAAGACCTATGTGGAGACCCGGGCCCGTCGTGAACCCATCTATGAAGTCACCCAGATCAAGGGTGACGGTGAAACCCACCCCTATCTCTCGCCCAATGACGAATTTGCCGACTATGGCACCTGGGATCAGGGGAATCTGGATCTGAGTGCCCGCAAGACCAAGGACATGCTGCGCTATGAATATGCTCGTGCGGCGCTAAAGACCGGTCTGCGCCTGCAAGACAAGCTGGGTACCAATCCCTACCAGTTCGGCATGATCGGTTCCACCGACAGCCATACTGCCCTGGCTACGGCCCAGGAAGACAACTTCTTCGGCAAGCACTCCGGAGGTGAACCCAACAAGGATCGCTACAAACACCCCATGGCCAAGATGGGTGACATGGAATACAAGGGCTATGCACCGCTGGCTTCCGGCTACGCCGCCGTGTGGGCCGAGGAGAATACCCGTGCATCCATTTTCGATGCCATGTTGCGCAAGGAAACCTACGCTACCACCGGCAGCCGCATGACCGTACGCTTCTTTGGTAGCTGGGATTTCGACGAAAAGGATGCCAACAACCGTCTGCCAGCGCGGGTCGGTTATGCCAAGGGTGTGCCCATGGGTGGCAATCTGCCTTCTGCGCCCAAGGGCAAGCCTGCACCGACCTTCCTTGTGGCTGCATTGAAGGATCCCATCGGCGGCAACCTGGATCGCATCCAGATCGTCAAGGGCTGGGTGGACGGCAAGGGTCAGATGCATGAAAAGGTCTACGACGTGGTCTGGTCCGGTGAGCGCAAGCCCGACAGCAAGGGCAAGCTGCCACCGGTGGGCAATACCGTGGATGTGGCCAATGCCACCTGGGTCAATAGCATTGGTACCCCCGAGCTGGTTGGGGTGTGGCAGGATCCCGACTTCGATGCAAAGGAGAATGCCTTCTATTACGCCAGGGTGATCGAAATCCCCACGCCGCGATGGACGGCTTACGATGCAAGGTATTTCAAGGTCAACATGCCCGACAACGTGCCCATGACAACCACCGAACGGGCCTATACGTCACCCATCTGGTATCAGCCAGGCAAGTGAGGATGCTTGTCAGCCGGGCAGCCTGACTGCCCGGCTGAGGTCATGGTTTTACATGATGAATATCAAGACGTTGCTTCGTGAACCCCTGTTGCATTTCCTCCTCCTCGGAGCGGGGCTGTTCCTGCTCTATGGTCAGCTGAACGAGGGCGAAAAGCAAATCCCCAGCCGCATCACCATCACCCAGACCGACCTGGATCGGCTGGCAGAAACCTGGCTGCGGCGCACGGGACGCTTTCCTTCCGAGCAGGAAAAGCAGGCCCAGTTGCAGGCCTATATCCGAGAGCAGGTGCTCTACCGGGAAGCCCGGCAACTGGGGTTGGATCAGAACGACATCATCGTTCGGCGCAGGCTGGCCCAGAAAATGGAATTCCTGTTCAAGGATCTGATCTTCATCGGTGAACCTGATGAGGCCACATTGCAGGCCTTCATGCAGGACAACGCAGAACAGTTTACCCGCCCTGCCAGCCTGTCCTTCAGTCAGGTTCGTGTCGACCCCGGTCGGCACGCTGGCCAGGCGCGGCAACATGCGGGAAAGCTGCTCGAGCGGTTACGCTCCGGGCCGCTAAAAACCCCACTGGCGCAGCTGGGCGATCCCCTCATGCTGCCTGCAAAACAGGTGCAACTGAGCGAACAGCAAATTGCCGCGCTGTTCGGTGAAGCCTTTGCCCGCGATTTGATGACACTTCCCGTGGGGCAGTGGCAAGGCCCGGTCGAGTCTGCCTATGGTCTGCATCTGGTCCGGATCGATGAACACCGCAAGGCCGTGATGCCGGCGCTGGCCAGCATCAAAGACCGGGTGGAAAGGGAGTGGCGGGCCACTGAACAACGCAAGGCCAATGCGGCTTTCTATCAGGGGCTGCGTCAACGCTATGATGTGGTACTGGATATCAAGGCAGATGATCCCACCCGTCTGAGTGCCCGATGATGTGGCGAGCCCTGTTGTTGCTGTGCGCAGGACTGGCTGGCATGGGCGCATCCCTTGCCGACGAGATCCGTCCGGCCTACCTGGAAGTTCGGGAACAGGCGCCGGGCAGTTTTGCCATCCTCTGGAAGGCGCCACACAAGGCCGGTCGTCCTCTGGACCTGCAACCCCGCCTGCCCGAAGCCTGTTCCGGTCGTACCGGGGCGAGCAGTCAGGCGCTTGCCGGAGCCCGCTTGCAGCGCTGGTATGTGCACTGTGACGATGCAGTTAGTGGTCAGCACATCGGTATCGACGGCCTGGCCAGAAGCAATACCGATGTGTTGCTGCGCTGGATCTGGTTGGACGGGGCGGCTTCGACCCTGCGCCTGACACCTTTCGAACCCGTGGTCCTGGTTCCGGGACGCAGCAGCACGGGCCGGGTCGCCGCTACCTACCTGTGGCTGGGGGTGGAACACATTCTCGGTGGCATCGATCATCTGATGTTCGTCTTCGCCCTGTTGCTGCTGGTGCGGGATACCCGGCGCCTGGTTGCCACCATCACTGCCTTTACCGTGGCCCACAGCCTGACCCTGGGGGCGGCAACCCTGGGGTATGTGCATGTTCCACAACCACCGGTGGAGGCGGTCATCGCCCTGAGCATCCTGTTTCTGGCAGTGGAACTGTTGCATACCCGGCAGGGCCGTCCCGGTGCGGCGGCGCGCTGGCCCTGGCTGGTCGCCTTCGTCTTCGGCCTGTTGCATGGCTTTGGTTTTGCCGGTGCTCTTGCCGAAGTCGGCCTGCCCGAGCAGGCCATTCCTGTTGCCCTGGTCTTCTTCAATGTCGGTGTCGAGCTGGGGCAGTTGCTGTTCGTTGCGGTGGTGCTGGTTCTGGGCTGGATGCTGCAGCGCTTCCAGTCCCCCCGCCTGCTGTACCGGGCAGAAACCGCGACCATCTATTCCATTGGTGGACTGGCTTCCTTCTGGTTGTTCGAAAGGATCAGCGTGTTCTGAATGCAGCCACAGAAGCCGGCACCGGTGATGACAACGCGATGACTCAACCCCGCGTCTTGCGCACGATTACGGGCAGCTTGCATTTCATCAATGGATAGACAGGTATTTCAGTTGTCCATTTTTCAGTTACAGAATAAATAAACGGGGTCTCAGCATGGCTTTTATCGATATCTTTTCCTGGTTCGTTCTTATCGTGATGGTCGCGTCACTGGGAGCCATCTTCGTGTTTCTTGGCCTCTGGCCCATCATGGTGGCAAGGAAACGCAACCATCCCCAGCTCGAAGCCATCAAGGTTGGCAGCTGGGTTACCCTGATTCTGGGCATGGCCCTGTGGCCCGTCATTCTGATCTGGGCCTATACCCAGCGGCCCCTGGTGCGGGTGGTCGAAACTGATGAAGAAGCTTTGCTGCAGAATTTGTCGAACAAGGGGGCAGACGGGGAAAGTCAGCGGAGTGGTAACGACCCGGTGAAGAGAGGTGAAGCATGATCCTGGTTCTGACGCTTCTCTATATTGGTCTGTTGTTGCTGGCCATCAAGCTCGGTTACATCAAGCTGACCCTGTTCTGGAAGATTTCGCCCCTTCTGTGGATGGTATTCCTGTTGTTCGTTCTGTTTTTCCCCTTGCAGTTCTGGGCACCGACCGGCTACATTCGTGTCATTCAACCGACCGTGCAGATCATTCCCAATGTAGCCGGCCAGGTGAGTGAGATCATGGTCAAGCCCAACCAGTGGGTCAACAAGGGGGATGTGCTCTACCAGATCGATCCCCGGCCCTTCAAGGACGTGGTGGATCGTCTGGAGGCCGAACGGAACATCGCCCAGATCCGCTACGATCAGCAAAAGACACTGATGCAAAAGGGTGTTGGCCGCAAGGCCGATCTGGACAGAACCCTTGCCCAGTTGAAATCTGCCAAGGCCAGGCTGAGCAAGGCGAGCTACGATCTGGAACAGACTACGGTTCGTGCACCGGGTGATGGGTATGTCACCAATGTCGAAGCCCTGCAACCCGGGGCCAGGGTGGTGACCATGCCTTTCTCCCAGACCATGACCTTCATCGACGGTGAGACGAAAATCGTAGCTGCACAGATCCAGCAGATCTACCTGCGCCACATCAAGCGTGGGCAACGGGCCGAAATCGCCTTCAAGGTCTTGCCCGGCAAGGTATACAATGCCACGGTAGAGGCCGTCATACCCGGATCTGCAGTGGGGCAGATCAGTCCTACCGGCAACCTGCAATCAGCCATCCAGGAAATACACGGTCCCCAGTTCGTCCGTTTGCGCATCGATGATCCGGCCATCGAAAAACGGCTAATTGCCGGTGACACGGGCAATGTGGCGATCTATACGGAAGAAGGCGAGACGGCACAGGTGATCCGCAAGGTCATCATTCGCAACACGGCCATCATGAATTACATCATTCCGAACTGACACAGCCGATCGGTTCGATACAGAAACAGGCTTTTTATGGTTTGAATCATCCTCAATGGCAAGAAGGCCGGACAAGCGGAAGTCCGTTCAGCCATCGATGCCATGTTCAGGCCCGCCGGCTTCAGTTCGATGCGCTCGATGGGCACATCGGCATCGAAACGCAGACCCTGGTCGGTGACACACTCCTCGCCCCGCGGCTTGCCCTTGCCTCGGGTATAGGTGATCTGCTCGGTGGGTGCTTCGCTGGCTTCGGACGATGCAAGAGCATGGAAAAGGAAGGTCTGATCCGGATTGGGCGCGATCAGGTGTTTCTCGGATTTTTGCCCGAACAGTTGCTTCTTGAACCAGTCAAGCTGGTTCATGGCCTGTTCGAGTTGCTGTTTCAGCTCGGCCAGTTGCTGTTGCAAATGCTGGTTTTCCTCGTGCAATTCAGACAGGGCGCAGGATGGCGTAGCACCTTCCATGCCAGCATTTTCAGCGCTGTGCTCGATTTTTCCAATCCTCACATTTCGGCGGGCTATGCTGCAGTTGGAAAACCTGCGCGCGACACTGAAAATACTGTCCCAAAGCCCCCGCATTCAAATATTTATGCAACTATTGGGTAAACCCTGTTTGTTTCATACAGGGCCGTTGCCACCTGCAGATTTTAAGGAATCTGAATCATTCAGAGTTGCCTTAAAACCTTTTCGATTTTCTTCCACAGCCAGTCAATGGTATCAATGGCACGATCCGGTGCACTGAAAGCAAACACCACGAAGAATGCGGTGAACAACAGGACGAAAGAGAAGGGAAAGGTAAAGGGCTTGCCTCCCCCAAGCTAGAACAGCAGCAGGATGAAGTAAAGAAATAAGGCAGTCAGGAACGAGGCCAGCAACATGACAAAGGCTGCGGCAATTCTGTCAGCAAGGGTGAGGCCGGATTTTTTATTCATGGCAGGTGCCCCATGTGAAAGTCAGGCTG
>JAJRYG010000032.1 GCA_024275915.1 Gammaproteobacteria bacterium | reverse complement strand
GTGTGGAAATGGTCATGCCGGGTGACAACGTACAGATGACTGTCAGCCTGATTGCACCGATTGCGATGGAAGAAGGCTTGCGCTTCGCCATTCGTGAAGGTGGTCGTACCGTTGGTGCCGGTGTCGTCGCGAAAATTATTGAATAACAACAGATACAAGAGAAAAGATTCAAGATACAAGGCATAGGGTGCCTCAAGGGGTTTCCGCTCCTTGTATCTTTTTTCTTTTATCTTGTTTCTGACTTTTTAGGCCAGTAGCTCAATTGGCAGAGCAGCGGTCTCCAAAACCGCAGGTTGGGGGTTCGATTCCCTCCTGGCCTGCCAATATTGGCAGGATTACATACGGTTCAGGTTTAAATGGCAGACAAGGTTAAATTACTGTTATCGGTACTGTTGCTAGTAGCAGGTATCGCCGGGTTTTACTACTATGCAGATCAGCCACAGTTATACAGGGTGCTTGGGCTTCTGGTAGTGTTCGGCGTGTCCGGCTTCATTGCACTGCAGTCCGAGCCTGGCATGAATGCCCTGAATTTCGGGCGCAGTGCAGTGCTTGAAGCCCGCAAATCCGTATGGCCTTCCCGACAGGAAACCATGCAGACCACGTTGCTGGTAATGGTCATGGTTATCATTATCGGTATCATGCTGTGGCTGTTTGATATGTTCCTGCTCTGGGCTGTAAAGCTGCTTACCGGTCAGGGAGGCTAGACATGGCATTTCGTTGGTATGTGGTTCACGCGTATTCCGGTTTTGAATCCCATGTGAAGCGGGGGCTGGAAGAGCGCATCAAGCTGCACGGCATGGAAGATCAGTTTGGTGAAATTCTGGTGCCCACCGAAGAAGTGGTGGAAATGAAGGATGGCCAGAAGCGCAAGAGTGAACGCAAGTTTTTCCCCGGTTATGTCCTGGTACAGATGGACATGACCGATGATGCCTGGCACCTGGTCAAGGAAACACCCCGTGTACTCGGTTTTATCGGTGGCACCAGCGACAAGCCGGCGCCCATCAGCGAAGCCGAGGCCAATGCCATTCTCAACCGGGTTCAGGAAGGCGTGGAACGCCCACGGCCGAAAATTCTCTTCGAGCCCGGCGAAGTGGTCCGTATCAACGACGGTCCCTTCAACGACTTCAACGGCGTGGTCGAGGAAGTCGATTACGAAAAGAACCGCCTGCGAGTGGAAGTCTCCATTTTCGGACGCTCCACACCGGTGGATCTGGAATTCAGTCAGGTCGAAAAGGGTTAAGCCCATGGGCTTAACCCTTAGCAGATACAAGAGAAAAGATATAAAGATACCAAGGTTTGGAGGCACTTTCCTCTTTTACCTTGTATCATGTTTCTGATTTTAACAGGGGAGCTTAACGGCGCTATTACCCACCAGGAGTAAACAATGGCCAAGAAAATCGAAGCTTACATCAAGCTGCAGGTACCGGCACAGGATGCCAACCCGAGTCCGCCAGTCGGCCCCGCGCTGGGTCAGCATGGTGTGAACATCATGGAATTCTGCAAGGCATTCAATGCCAAGACGCAGAAGATGGAAAAGGGCATGCCGATTCCGGTTGTCATCACTGTCTACAGTGATCGCAGTTTCACCTTCATTACCAAGACACCTCCGGCATCCATTCTGCTGAAGAAAGCCGCAGGTATTGCCAAGGGCTCCGGTGTACCGAACCGCGACAAGGTCGGCAAGGTCAACCGTGAACAGCTCGAAGAGATTGCCAGAACCAAGGAACCCGATCTAACAGCAGCCGATATGGATGCTGCCGTACGGACCATTGCTGGCAGTGCTCGCAGCATGGGTATTGAAACGGAGGGTGTGTAAATGGCCAAGCTCAGTAAACGCATGAAAGCGATCCGTGAAGCGATCGACAAGAACAAGCTTTATGAAGTCGATGAAGCGATCAAACTGCTCAAGGATCTGCCGCGTGCCAAGTTCACCGAGACTGTTGACGTTGCTGTCAATCTCGGCGTCGACCCACGTAAATCCGATCAGGTTGTTCGTGGTGCGACTGTTCTGCCAAACGGCACAGGCAAGACGGTTCGTGTTGCAGTTTTTGCCCAGGGTGAAAATGCCGACAAGGCCAAGGCCGCCGGAGCCGATATCGTCGGTTTCGAAGATCTGGCCGAAGAAGTCAAAAAAGGCAACATGGATTTCGATGTGGTCATCGCCACTCCCGATGCCATGCGCGTTGTCGGTCAACTGGGTCAGATCCTGGGTCCACGTGGCCTGATGCCAAACCCCAAGGTGGGTACGGTCACACCTGATGTGGAAACGGCGGTCAAGAATGCCAAGGGCGGCCAGGTCCGCTATCGTACCGACAAGGCCGGCATCATCCAGTGTCCTATCGGTAACGTGGATTTTGATGTCCAGGCGTTGAAAGAAAATCTGGAATCCTTGCTGGCAGACCTGAAAAAGGCCAAACCTGCCGCAGCCAAGGGCCAGTACATGAAAAAAATTACTGTCTCCACCACGATGGGTGGCGGCATCGCTGTCGACCAGGCCAGCCTGGATTAATCGATAGCGTAAAAAGAACTTTGGAGCCATTCCGGTTTGGCAAGTATCGACCGGGATGTCTGTCAAAGACCGCAGGTGCTGGCAGCGGTATTTTTCGCTGGCGGCTTAATGGGGTAGGCAATGAATACCCCGGCCTGCGCAGATGGTGTGCTCGAACAGCTTTATTGTCTGCTCGGAGTCACTGTAAGTCGGCGGGGATTCCCGCCATCGTCCAACGACAAACACGGCTTAGGCTGAATTTGTCATATATGTGAGGTGAGTTCACGTGGCACTTAGTTTTACTGAAAAACAGGCAATTGTTTCGGAAGTCGCCGAAATCGCAGGCAGTGCACATTCCGCAGTTATTGCGGAATATAACGGGCTTTCTGCAGAAGACATGACCGACCTGCGTGCCAAGGCACGTGCCGGTGGTGTATATCTGCGGGTGGTAAAAAACACCCTTGCCCGTCGTGCTGTTGAAGGGACGGATTTTGCTTGTCTGAACGATGCTCTCGTTGGCCCGCTGCTCATGGCTTTCTCTCAGGAAGATCCAGGTTCAGCTGCCCGGGTAATCAAGGACTTTTCAAAAGAAAATGACAAACTGGTAGTCAAAGCGTTGTCAGTGGGTGGCCAGTTACTGGCTGCTTCTGAACTTGAACGCTTGGCCATTCTGCCGACCAAAGATCAGGCTATCAGCATGCTCATGTCGGTTATGCAGGCACCAATTACCAAACTTGCTCGTACCCTTAACGAAGTCCCTGGCAAGCTTGTTCGTACCGTTGCTGCGGTTCGCGACTCCAAACAAGCCGCTTGATGAAATGAATATTTATATTTTTTAGGAGATAGACAATGGCTGTATCAAAAGACGAAATTCTTGAGTCAATCAGCAACATGACCGTAATGGAAGTTGTTGACCTGATTGAAGCTATGGAAGAAAAATTTGGCGTTTCTGCCGCTGCTGCCGTAGCAGCTGCTCCAGCTGCTGCTGCAGGTGGTGATGAAGCTGCTGCCGAGAAAGATGAGTTTGACGTTGTTATGACCAGTTTTGGTGATAACAAGGTTTCAGTCATCAAGGCTGTACGCGCCATCACAGGCCTGGGTCTGAAAGAAGCGAAAGAAATGGTAGAAAGTGCACCTTCTGCTATCAAGGAAGGTGCATCCAAATCTGAAGCCGAAGAAGTCAAAAAGCAACTCGAAGAAGCCGGCGCTTCTGTAGAGCTGAAGTAATTTGCCTGTATCAACCGGCCATGGCGGGTCTGTTTCAGACAGTGCCCGGCGTGGTTGGCAAATGCTTTAACGTATGCACAGTGGATTGGTAACCGAAAGGTTACTGATCTGCTGTGCTTTCGTTGCTGAAAAAAAAGCAACGACCAAAATTATTATTTTTTAATTTTCGCTACTCGCAAGGTGTCCAATGGCATACTCGTTCACTGAAAAGAAACGGATTCGTAAAGACTTTGGCCGTAGCGCCAGTGTTCTGGAAATACCTTACCTGCTGGCTACCCAGATTGAATCCTACCGTGATTTTCTGCAGGAAAGCCTGCCTGAAGATGCCCGCGTGGATCGTGGGTTGCATGCGGCATTCAAGTCGGTTTTTCCCATCGTCAGTTATTCCGGCAATGCCGCTCTCGAGTATGTCAGCTATCGGCTTGGTATACCGACCTTTGATGTGAAAGAATGTCAGATGCGTGGTGTCACCTATGCTGCGCCTCTGCGGGTCAAGGTTCGTCTTATCATCTACGACAAGGAAGCCAAGACCCAGACGGTCAAGGACATCCGCGAACAGGAAGTCTACATGGGCGAGATTCCGTTGATGACCGATAACGGTACCTTTGTCATCAATGGTACCGAGCGTGTCATCGTTTCCCAGTTGCATCGTTCTCCAGGTGTGTTCTTCGATCACGACAAGGGCAAGACTCATTCCTCCGGCAAACTGCTTTTCAATGCACGTGTCATTCCCTATCGTGGTTCCTGGCTGGACTTCGAGTTCGATCCCAAGGATTGCCTGTTTACCCGTATTGACCGTCGCCGCAAGTTGCCGGTGACCATTCTGCTGCGTGCGCTGGGCTACAGCACCCAGGAAATGCTCGACATGTTCTTCGAGAAGAACACCTTCAAGCTGACCAAGAACGGCTTCACCCTGGATCTGATCCCCGAGCGTCTGCGTGGCGAGACCGCAACGTTCGACATCAAGATCAAGAACAAGGTCATTGTGGAAGAAGGACGCCGTATCACGGCCCGTCACATCAAGGAACTGGAAAAGGCCGGTGTCAAGGCGCTGGATGTGCCGGAAGAATATGTTGTCGGCAAGGTGCTGGCGCACGATATCGTCAATAATGAAACCGGTGAAATCATTGCCAAGGCCAATGACGAGATCACCGAAGAGATGATCAACCTGTTCAAGGAAGCCGGCATCAAGGAATTTCAGACCATCTTTACCAATGAGCTGGACCATGGCCCTTACATTTCCAAGACCCTGGGTATCGATACCACCACCACCCAGCTCGAAGCTCAGGTGGAAATCTATCGCATGATGCGCCCGGGTGAGCCGCCCACCAAGGATGCGGCTGAAAACCTGTTCAATAACCTGTTCTTCAGCAGTGATCGTTATGATCTTTCTGCGGTCGGACGCATGAAGTTCAATCGCCGTGTCGGCCGAACCGAAATCGAAGGCGAAGGTACGCTGTCCAAGCAGGATATTCTCGACGTACTGAAAGTGCTCATCGACATCCGTGACGGCCGGGGCATTGTCGACGATATCGACCATCTCGGTAACCGCCGTATCCGTTCTGTGGGTGAAATGGCGGAAAACCAGTTCCGCGTAGGCCTGGTTCGTGTCGAACGTGCCGTCAAGGAACGTCTGAGTCTTGCCGAGTCGGACAACCTGATGCCACAGGAAATGATCAATGCCAAGCCGGTTTCTGCTGCGATCAAGGAATTCTTTGGTTCCAGCCAGCTGTCCCAGTTCATGGATCAGAACAACCCGCTGTCGGAAATCACCCACAAGCGCCGTATCTCTGCCCTTGGACCGGGAGGCCTGACCCGTGAACGTGCCGGTTTCGAAGTGCGCGACGTTCATGCGACCCATTATGGTCGTGTCTGCCCGATTGAAACGCCGGAAGGGCCGAACATCGGTCTCATCAACTCACTGGCGGTCTATGCCCGTACCAACAGCTACGGTTTCCTGGAAACGCCATACCGCAAGGTCGTCAATGGCAAGGTCACCGACGAGGTCGAATACCTGTCAGCCATTGACGAGGCAGAAAACCACATTGCCCAGGCCAATGCAGATGTCGACAACAAGGGCAAGCTGGTCGGTGATCTGGTGTCCTGTCGTCACCAGAATGAATTTACCCTGGCGACACCGGATCAGATCAACTACATGGATGTCTCACCGAAGCAAATCGTTTCTGTTGCGGCTGCCCTGATCCCGTTCCTGGAGCACGATGACGCCAACCGCGCCCTGATGGGCTCCAACATGCAACGTCAGGCCGTGCCGACCCTGCGTGCGGACAAGCCGCTTGTCGGCACGGGCATCGAACGCTCGGTGGCGGTCGACTCGGGTGTGACCGTGGTGGCCAAACGTGGAGGCAAGGTCGATTCGGTGGATGCGGCGCGCATCGTTGTCCGTGTCAGCGATGAAGAAACCGTTGCCGGCGAGTCCGGTGTGGATATCTACAACCTGACCAAGTACACCCGCTCCAACCAGAATACCTGTATCAACCAGCGGCCCCTGGTTCGCCCTGGTGACAGCATTGCTCGTGGTGACGTACTGGCAGATGGCCCTTCTACCGATATGGGTGAACTGGCCCTGGGGCAGAACATGCTGGTGGCCTTCATGCCCTGGAACGGTTACAACTTTGAGGATTCCATTCTGGTTTCCGAAAGGGTTGTAGAAGAAGATCGTTACACCACCATCCATATCGAAGAACTGACCTGTGTCGCCCGTGATACCAAGCTGGGTGCCGAGGAAATCACCGGTGATATTCCCAATGTGGGTGAAGCGGCCCTGTCCAAGCTGGACGAAGCGGGTATCGTGTACATTGGTGCCGAAGTCAAACCTGGCGATATTCTGGTTGGCAAGGTCACGCCCAAGGGTGAAACCCAGCTGACACCGGAAGAAAAGTTGCTGCGTGCCATCTTTGGCGAAAAGGCCTCCGATGTGAAAGACACCTCGCTGCGGGTTTCCTCCGGTGTGGTTGGTACCGTTATCGATGTTCAGGTCTTTACCCGTGATGGCCTGGAAAAAGACTCCCGTGCCAAGGCCATCGAAGATTCGGAGCTGGCCCGCATCCGCAAGGACTTCGACGACCAGCGCCGCATCATGGAAGACGATGCCTATCAGCGTGTCGAAAGCATGTTGACCAACAAGGTAGCTGACGGTGGTCCCAATCACCTCAAGGCCGGCAGCAAGATCACGGCAGCCTATCTGGCGGAAGTGCCCCGTGAAAAATGGTTCGAAATCAGCTTGCGCAACGACGAAGCCAATGCCCAGCTCGAAGCCATGGGTGATCAGATCAAGCAGTTGCGCCAGACATTCGATGACAAGTACGAAGAAAAACGCAGCAAGTTGACCACCGGTGATGATCTGGCACCCGGGGTGCTGAAGATGGTCAAGGTACACCTGGCGGTCAAGCGCCGCATCCAGCCGGGTGACAAGATGGCCGGCCGTCATGGTAACAAGGGTGTGATCTCCATGATCGTTCCCGTCGAAGACATGCCGCATACGCCGGAAGGCGAGCCCGTGGATATCGTGCTCAACACGCTGGGGGTACCGTCACGCATGAATGTGGGTCAGGTGCTTGAAACACATCTTGGCTGGGCCGCACGTGGCCTTGGCAAGAAACTGGACAAGATGATCAAGGAACAGCAGAAGATTGCCGATGTGCGCAAGTTCCTCGAAGAAATCTACAACAAGACCGAAGGTCGTCATGAAGATCTCAAATCCTTCAGTGACGAGGAGATCATCGAGCTGGCGAAAAATCTGCGCAAGGGTGTGCCCATGGCAACGCCGGTATTCGACGGTATCAAGGAGTCGGACATTAAGCAGCTGCTGGAACTGGCCGACCTGCCCACCTCCGGGCAGACCCTGCTCATCGATGGTCGCACCGGTGAATCATTCGAACGGCCGGTAACCGTGGGTTACATGTACATGCTCAAGCTCAATCACCTGGTGGATGACAAGATGCATGCCCGTTCCACGGGCCCCTATAGCCTGGTTACCCAGCAGCCGCTGGGCGGCAAGGCCCAGTTTGGTGGCCAGCGCTTCGGGGAAATGGAAGTCTGGGCGCTGGAGGCCTATGGCGCAGCCTATACCCTGCAGGAAATGCTGACGGTGAAATCGGACGATGTGAATGGCCGTACCAAGATGTACAAGAACATTGTCGACGGTAACCACCATATGGAAGCCGGTATGCCCGAGTCCTTCAATGTCTTGTTGAAGGAGATACGTTCTCTGGGTATTGATATCGAACTGGAACAGACGGACTAAATCAGGGAGAGGAACGAGTGACAAGTGACGAGAAAAGGCTTTTTGCTTCGTCACTTGTCACTTGTCACTGGTAACCCGGAATTTTATTTAGGAGTGACAAGGTGAAAGATCTACTCAAGATCCTCAAGCAGCAGACACACATAGAAGACTTCGATGCCATCCGGATTGGACTGGCATCACCACAAAAGATCCGTTCCTGGTCATACGGTGAGGTCAAGAAACCGGAAACCATCAATTACCGGACGTTCAAGCCGGAACGCGACGGTCTGTTCTGTGCAAAAATTTTCGGACCCATCAAGGATTACGAATGTCTGTGCGGCAAGTACAAGCGCCTCAAGCATCGCGGCGTTATTTGTGAAAAGTGTGGCATCGAAGTCACGCTGGCAAAAGTCCGCCGTGAACGCATGGGCCACATCGAACTGGCCAGCCCGGTAGCCCACATCTGGTTCCTCAAGTCCCTGCCCTCGCGCATGGGTCTGCTGCTGGACATGACTCTGCGTGATATCGAGCGGGTGCTGTATTTCGAAGCCTTCGTGGTCATCGAGCCTGGCATGACCACGCTGGAACGTGGTCAGCTGCTCAATGACGAGACCTACCTGGAAACCATCGAAGAGTTTGGCGACGAGTTCGATGCCCGCATGGGTGCCGAAGCCATTCGTGCCCTGTTATCTGCCCTGGATCTGGAAAAGGAAATTGCCCAGGTCAAGGAAGACATGGGTGCCACCAAGTCCGAGACCAAGCTGAAAAAGCTCGGCAAGCGTCTCAAGCTGCTCGAAGCCTTTACCTATTCCGGCAATAAGCCCGAATGGATGGTGATGACCGTGTTGCCCGTATTGCCACCAGAGCTGCGCCCGCTGGTGCCGCTGGAAGGGGGCCGTTTTGCCACTTCCGATCTCAACGACCTGTACCGCCGCGTCATCAACCGTAACAATCGTCTGCGCCGCCTGCTGGATCTGAACGCGCCCGACATCATCGTGCGCAACGAAAAACGCATGTTGCAGGAGTCGGTCGATGCGCTGCTGGACAACGGTCGCCGCGGCCGGGCCATCACCGGCTCCAACAAGCGCCCACTCAAGTCACTGGCTGACATGATCAAGGGCAAGCAGGGCCGCTTCCGTCAGAACCTGCTGGGCAAGCGTGTCGACTACTCCGGCCGTTCGGTCATCGTGGTTGGCCCGAGCCTCAAGCTGCACCAGTGTGGCCTGCCCAAGAAAATGGCGCTGGAACTGTTCAAACCCTATATCTTCAGCAAGCTGGAACGCCTCGGCTACGCAACCACCATCAAGGCGGCGAAGAAAATGGTCGAACGCGAAGGTCCGGAAGTCTGGGATATTCTCGAAGACGTGATCCGTGAACATCCGGTCATGCTCAACCGTGCCCCGACCCTTCATCGTTTGGGGATCCAGGCTTTCGAACCGGTACTGATCGAAGGCAAGGCCATTCAGCTGCATCCGCTGGTCTGTACCGCCTTCAACGCCGACTTCGACGGTGACCAGATGGCCGTGCATGTACCCCTGTCCATCGAGGCCCAGCTCGAAGCCCGCAGCCTGATGATGTCCACCAACAACATCCTTTCGCCGGCCAATGGTGAGCCGATCATCGTGCCTTCCCAGGACGTGGTGCTGGGGCTGTACTACCTGTCCC
The DNA here is from genome assembly GCA_024275915.1 of Gammaproteobacteria bacterium. Taxonomy (GTDB): domain Bacteria; phylum Pseudomonadota; class Gammaproteobacteria; order UBA6429; family Thiohalophilaceae; genus JAJRYG01. Next base: position 6,103 of record JAJRYG010000032.1, on the reverse strand, counting down.
GTGAGCGCATCAATGCCAAGGGCGAGGGCATGGTGTTTGCGGATATCGACGAAGTCATGCGCGCCTACGCCGCCGGTGTGGTTGCCATGCAGACCAGGATCAAGCTGCGCATCAAGGAAACCGAAATTCATGACGACGGCAGTCGTACCAGTTCGGTCAGTCTCAAGGACACCACCGTGGGCCGTGCCATCATCTGGAATATCGTTCCCCCTGGTCTGCCTTTTGACAGCGTCAACAAGGACATGAAGAAAAAGGCCATCTCGGGACTGATCAATGCCTGTTACCGCAAGCTGGGCCTGAAGGATACGGTCATTTTTGCCGATCAGCTGATGTACATGGGCTTTACCTACTCGACCCGATCCGGTGTCTCCTTTGGTCTGGAAGATATGGTCATTCCGGAAGACAAGGCCGAGATTTTGGCGGTGGCCGAAGAGGAAGTTCGCGAGATCCAGGAACAGTACACCGAAGGTCTGGTAACCCAGGGCGAACGTTACAACAAGGTCGTGGATATCTGGTCACGCACCAACGACCAGGTCGCCAAGGCCATGATGGACAAGCTCGGTAGCGAAGAAGTGACCGACAAGGACGGCAACAAGCTCAAGGTGCCGTCATTCAACTCCATCTACATGATGGCCGACTCGGGAGCTCGTGGTAGTGCCGCACAGATTCGCCAGCTGGCTGGCATGCGTGGTCTGATGGCCAAGCCCGATGGCTCCATCATCGAGACACCCATCACGGCGAACTTCCGTGAAGGACTTTCCGTATTGCAGTACTTTATCTCCACCCATGGCGCACGCAAGGGCCTGGCCGATACGGCACTGAAAACCGCCAACTCCGGTTACCTGACTCGCCGACTGGTGGACGTGTCACAGGATCTGGTCGTCAATGGTATCGACTGTGGCACCGAAAACGGTCTGTTCCTCACCAGCCTGATCGAAGGCGGTGATGTGGTGGAACCCCTCAGTGAACGTGTACTGGGCCGGGTCGTGGCCCAGGATGTCCGCAAGGGTGACAGCGACGAGGTGCTGATCCCCCATGGCACCTTGCTGGATGAATCCTGGGTCGAACGGCTCGATGAGATGGGTATCGATCACATGGTGGTGCGTTCGCCAATCACCTGTGACAATCACCACGGCGTCTGTGCGACCTGTTACGGTCGTGATCTGGCCCGTGGCCATCTGGTCAACCAGGGCGAGGCCGTGGGCGTCATCGCCGCCCAGTCCATCGGTGAGCCGGGCACCCAGCTGACCATGCGTACCTTCCATATCGGGGGTGCGGCCAGCCGGGCCGCGGCCATCAACAGCATTGAAATCAAGAACAGTGGTACCGTCCGCCTGCACAACCTGAAAATGGTGCAGCATGCCAAGGGTCACTTCGTCGCCGTGTCCCGTTCCGGTGAAGTGACCGTGCTCGACGACCACGGCCGTGAGCGGGAGCACTACAAACTGCCTTACGGGGCGATTATTTCCGTTAAGGACGGCGGCAAGGTCGAATCTGGCCAGGTTATCGCCAACTGGGATCCCCATACTCACCCGGTCATCACCGAAGAAGCCGGGCGTGTCGAATTCGTCGACATCATCGACGGGGTCACGGTGCAGAGCGAGCTGGACGAGATCACCGGGCTATCCAGTCTGGTCATCACCGATCCGAAATCCCGTGGTACCCAGGCCAAGGACATGCGGCCCATGCTGAAACTGGTCGATGACAAGGGCAACGACCTGAACATCGCCGGCACCGACATCCCGGCCCATTACTACCTGCCGGCCGGTGCCATCATCCAGCTCAAGGACGGTGCCGAAGTGGGCGTGGGCGATGCGGTGGCCCGTATTCCGCAGGAATCTTCCAAGACCCGCGACATCACGGGTGGTCTGCCCCGCGTGGCCGACCTGTTCGAAGCCCGCAAGCCAAAAGAGTCCTCGATTCTGGCCGAAATCAGCGGCACCATCAGCTTTGGCAAGGAAACCAAGGGCAAGCAGCGCCTGGTTATTACCCCCAAGGAAGGGGAGGTCTATGAGGAGCTGATCCCGAAATGGCGCCATGTCACCACCTTCGAAGGGGAATACGTCGAAAAGGGTGAAGTGATCGCCGAAGGCGAGCCCAACCCCCACGACATTCTGCGCCTGCTGGGTGTCGAGGAGCTGGCCCGCTACATCGTCAAGGAAGTCCAGGACGTCTACCGTCTGCAGGGTGTGAAAATCAACGACAAGCATATTGAGGTGATCATTCGCCAAATGCTGCGAAAAGTCGAGATCACCAGCCCGGGAGACAGCAACTTCCTGCGTGGAGAGCAGGTGGAACTGAGTCACCTGCTCGAAGTCAACGAAGCCCTGAAGGCCGCGGACAAGCAGGAAGCACTGTACAAGCACATGCTGCTGGGCATTACCAAGGCCTCGCTGGCGACCGAATCCTTCATCTCGGCGGCTTCCTTCCAGGAAACCACCCGTGTTCTGACCGAAGCGGCGGTGACAGGCAAGGTCGATGACCTGCGAGGACTGAAGGAGAACGTGATTGTGGGTCGTCTGATACCGGCAGGTACCGGGATGGCCTATCACATCGAAAGACGGCGTCGGCGCGCTGCTCCCAGCGCGGAAGAAATGCTGGCGGCGGTAGAGGAAACCCCGATCCTGGCCGAAGATGTGGCAGAAAACCCTGAAAATGGTACGGAGACCACGGATCAGGGCTGAATTCGGCGTTTTCGGTAAAATAGACACGGGATCTTGTTGACAGGAACGCTGGAGATCCATACAATCTCGCGCCTTACTACGACAGGTCAGTCAACCGCTGGCCTGTCGTTTATTTTCTGGAGTAAGTAAAGAATATGGCAACAATTAACCAATTGGTCCGCAAACCGCGCAAGCGTAAGGTGGAAAAAAGCAACGTTCCGGCACTGGATGCCTGTCCTCAGCGCCGTGGTGTGTGTACCCGTGTGTATACCACAACCCCGAAAAAGCCGAACTCGGCCATGCGCAAGGTCGCCCGTGTTCGTCTGACCAATGGCTTTGAGGTGACCAGCTATATCGGTGGCGAAGGCCATAACTTGCAGGAACACTCGGTCGTGCTGATTCGCGGCGGTCGTGTCAAGGATTTGCCGGGTGTCCGCTACCATACGGTACGTGGTTCACTGGATACCTCCGGTGTCAGCGACCGCAAGAAGGGCCGTTCCAAATACGGCACCAAGCGGCCTAAATCCTAAGGAATTCCAACGGGTTGGAGCATTTCTCCAGCCTTTGCGTAAAAATTAAACGTCAGGACAAGAAACATGGCGAGAAGGCGAGCAGCAGAGAAACGGGCAATTTTGCCAGATCCGAAATTTCGGTCTGAAATGATTGCGAAGTTCATCAATATGGTCATGATGAACGGCAAGAAGTCCGTTGCAGAAAAGATCGTATATGGCGCTCTGGACAGCGTGTCCGAAAAGAGCAAGAAGGATTCCGTTGAAGCCCTGGAAACCGCGCTGGACAATGTCCGCCCGGTGGTGGAAGTGAAATCACGCCGCGTCGGTGGTGCGACCTACCAGGTACCCGTGGAAGTTCGTCCGGATCGCCGCAATGCACTGGCCATGCGCTGGATTGTCGATGCAGCGCGCAAGCGTGGTGAGAAAGGCATGGGTGCCCGCCTGGCGGGTGAAATCCTCGAAGCTTCCGAGAATCGCGGTTCAGCGGTCAAGAAGCGTGAAGATACTCACCGCATGGCAGAAGCCAACAAGGCCTTTGCCCATTATCGCTGGTAATCGAACAGAGTTTATTGTTTGTAATATTTGTAAACAGTAAAAAAGGAACTGGTTAAAAGAGTTAAAGTGGCACGCCAAACACCTATCGAACGTTATCGCAACATCGGCATCATGGCTCACATCGACGCCGGCAAGACGACAACGACAGAACGGATCCTGTTCTATACCGGGATCTCGCACAAGATAGGTGAAGTACATGACGGAGCCGCTACCATGGACTGGATGGAGCATGAACAAGAGCGCGGAATCACCATCACTTCTGCAGCCACCACCTGTTTCTGGCAAGGCATGGACAAGCAGTTTGAGCAGCACCGGATCAACATCATTGATACACCGGGGCATGTGGACTTCACCATTGAAGTCGAACGTTCGCTGCGAGTCCTGGATGGCGCCTGTGCCGTTTTTTGTGCCGTCGGCGGGGTAGAGCCCCAGTCGGAAACAGTCTGGCGGCAGGCCGACAAGTACCATGTGCCACGCATGGCCTTTGTCAACAAGATGGACCGGGCCGGCGCCGACTTTCTGCGGGTTGTCGAGCAGCTGAAAAAGCGACTCAAGGCCAACGTGATACCGATTCAGCTGAATATCGGTGCCGAAGAAGATTTTGTTGGTGTCGTGGATCTGGTCCGCATGAAGGCCATCTACTGGAATGACAATGACATGGGCGTCACATACGACGCACGTGAGATTCCGGAAGAACTCAGGGCCAAGGCCGAAGAATTACGTGAGCAGATGGTCGAGGCCGCTGCTGAAGCGACCGATGAGCTGATGAACAAGTACCTTGAAGGTAACGCGCTCACGGAAGCCGAGATTAAAGAAGGTTTGCGCCTGCGCACACTGGCAAATGAAATCGTACCCTGCCTGTGTGGTTCTGCTTTCAAGAACAAGGGTGTGCAGGCCATGCTGGATGCCGTCGTCGAACTGATGCCGTCACCGGTCGATGTTCCCGCCATCAAGGGTGTCCTTGATGACAAGGACGAGACCGAAGCTGAACGCCCGGCCAGCGATGATGCCCCGTTTGCGGCACTGGCCTTCAAGATTGCGACCGACCCGTTTGTCGGCACCCTGACGTTTATCAGGGTCTATTCCGGTGTTCTTTCATCGGGAGACTTTGTATACAACTCGGTCAAGGGAAAAAAAGAACGTATTGGCCGCATCGTGCAGATGCATGCCAACCATCGCGAAGAGATCAAGGAAGTTCGCGCCGGTGACATCGCAGCAGCCATTGGCCTGAAAGATGTTACCACCGGGGATACCCTGTGTTCACTGGATGATGTCATCATCCTCGAGCGCATGGAATTCCCCGAGCCGGTCATCTCGGTGGCTATTGAGCCGAGAACCAAGGCAGACCAGGAAAAGATGGGCGTCGCCCTTTCCCGGCTGGCCCAGGAAGATCCTTCCTTCCGTGTTCACACGGATGAAGAATCGGGGCAGACGATTATTTCGGGGATGGGTGAATTGCACCTTGAAATCATCGTTGAGCGCATGAAGCGTGAATTTGGTGTTGAAGCCAACGTCGGCGCACCACAGGTTGCCTACCGGGAAACGATACGCAAGACAGTCGAGGCCGAAGGCAAGTTCATTCGCCAGTCTGGTGGTCGTGGTCAGTTTGGCCATGTATGGCTGCGACTCGAACCGCAGGCGCCTGGCACAGGTTATGAATTCGTCAATGAAATCGTCGGTGGCGTGATTCCCAAGGAATACATACCGGCGGTAGATAAAGGCATACAGGAACAGATGGAAAATGGCGTGATTGCCGGTTTTCCTGTCGTCGACGTCAAGGTGACACTGTATGACGGTTCCTACCACGAGGTGGACTCCTCGGAAATGGCCTTCAAGATAGCCGGTTCCATGGGCTTCAAGGAAGGCGCCAAGATGGCAAATCCGGTTCTGCTGGAACCGGTAATGAAAGTAGAAGTCGTCACCCCGGAAGAAAACATGGGTGACGTGATGGGAGATCTGAATCGTAGACGAGGTCTGGTTCAGGGAATGGAAGACGGCCCTTCAGGCAAGGTTATCCGTGCCGAAGTGCCTTTGGCAGAAATGTTCGGGTATGCCACCGACTTGCGTTCTGCAACTCAGGGCCGTGCAACATACAGCATGGTGTTTGAGAAATACGCAGAAGCGCCGGCAAATGTTGCCGAAGAAGTCATTAAGAAAGTTTCTTGATATTAAACATTATTTTTAGAGGGTAAAGCGGTGTCCAAGGAAAAATTTGAACGCACAAAACCACACGTCAACGTTGGCACGATTGGTCACGTTGACCACGGCAAAACCACACTGACAGCGGCGATCACCAAGGTGATGGCGGAGAAGCACGGCGGCGAGTTCAAAGATTACGCCAACATCGACAGCGCCCCTGAAGAACGTGCCCGC
>JAJRYG010000031.1 GCA_024275915.1 Gammaproteobacteria bacterium | reverse complement strand
GTGTTTTCCTTGGTGATCACGACGCGCTTGGCGGTACCCATGTCATCCAGGGTGGCCTTCTCAAGTGACAGGCCGACTTCCTCGGAGATCACCTGGCCACCGGTCAGGATTGCGATATCCTGCAGCATGGCCTTGCGACGGTCACCGAAGCCCGGTGCCTTGACGGCACACACCTTGACGATACCGCGAATGCTGTTAACCACCAGTGTGGCCAGTGCTTCGCCTTCCACGTCCTCGGCAATAATCAGCAACGGCTTGCCGGCCTTGGCGACGCCTTCCAGCACGGGGAGCAGGTCGCGGATGTTGGAGATTTTCTTGTCGTACAGCAGCACGAACGGGTCTTCCAGTTCGGCCTGCATGCTCTGCTGGTTGGTGACGAAGTAAGGCGACAGGTAACCGCGATCGAACTGCATGCCTTCCACGACGTCCAGCTCATTTTCCAGCGAGGAACCTTCCTCGACGGTGATGACGCCTTCCTTGCCGACCTTCTCCATGGCATCGGCGATGATCTGGCCGATGTTCTCGTCGGAGTTGGCGGAAATCGTACCGACCTGGGCAATTGCCTTGGTGTCGGCACAGGGCTGGGACAGCTTCTTGAGCTCTTTCACAGCAACCAGCACGGCCTGGTCGATACCGCGCTTGAGATCCATGGGATTCATGCCGGCGGCGACGGCTTTCATGCCTTCGCGGACGATGGCCTGGGCCAGTACCGTCGCGGTGGTGGTACCGTCACCGGCAACGTCGGAAGTCTGCGAAGCCACTTCCTTCACCATCTGTGCGCCCATGTTCTCGAACTTGTTGTCCAGCTCGATTTCCTTGGCGACGGAGACGCCGTCCTTGGTGACGGTCGGGGCGCCGAAGGCCTTGTCCAGCACCACGTTGCGGCCCTTGGGACCGAGGGTAACCTTGACGGCGTCGGCGAGAATATTCACGCCCTGCACCATGCGCTGACGCGCTTCATCACTGAATTTGACTTCTTTTGCAGTCATTTCACGTTTCCTCTAACTCTTTGAATTCTATAGTATTGGATCGAAGATCAGCCTTCGATGACGGCCATGATGTCTTCTTCGCGCATCACCAGCAGGTCTTCACCGTCTACCTTGACCTCGGTACCGGAGTATTTGCCGAACAGCACAGTGTCGCCAACCTTGACATCCAGCGGGACAAGCTTGCCGCTGTCGTTAACCTTGCCGTTGCCGGCAGCAATGACGGAACCGCGGATGGGTTTTTCAGTCGCGCTATCCGGAATGACGATGCCACCCGGAGAGGTACGCTCCTCTTCCATGCGCTTGATGATCACTCGATCATGAAGGGGACGAAGGTTCATCAGAAAATTCTCCTTAAGAATATAAAATTTGATAACTACGAGCGCATTATTAGCACTCACCCTAAGTGAGTGCTAATAATAGTCGGCAAATGGCCGGAGTCAAGGGTTTAATCGCAGGGAAAACGGTCTGCGGCTAGTCGTCGTCGCGGTGGTATTCACCATCAATGGTATAGGGACCACTGCGCGGACTGCCCGGGGAGCCGCCTGGCGGGCCGCCGCGAATATCAGTTTTCTTTAAAAACCAACGAATTATACTCTTTCTGAGCGGCGGGATCAGGAGCAGGAAGCCAATCGTGTCGGTAAAAAACCCCGGCGTCAGCAACAGTGCACCGGCAAGCACCAGCAACACACCCTCGAACATTTCTATCGCCGGCATCTGTCCCTGCGCCAGGGTCAGGCGCGCACGCTGCAAGGTTACCCAGCCCTGGAAACGCAGCAACATGGCACCCAGCAGCGCGGTAAACACCACCAGCGCAATGGTGGGAATGGCCCCGATGACGTTGCCGACCTGGATCAGGAAATAGATCTCGACCAGGGGGATCAACAGAAACAGCAGGAATAACAGGCCAACCGGGTTCATGCGCGCACCTTAACCCGCCGTCCGGGTCGCAGACAAGCGGGGGAGCAGGTATCGTAAGCGCCCATGAGCAGCCCTGCCGACGTCCAGATCGTGTTCTGTACTGTGCCCGACCCGGAAACCGGCCAGCGCATCGCCGAGCGCCTGGTGGAATACCGTCTGGCGGCCTGCGTCAATCTGTTACCGGGACTCAAATCCGTGTATCGCTGGAAAGGTGAACTGTGCACGGATACGGAGATACTGCTCATGATCAAGTCCGGAACTGCCGATTATGCAGATCTGGAGGCCGCTATCAGGGAGTTACACCCCTACGAACTTCCCGAAATCATCGCAGTCCCACTCAGCAATGGCTTACCGGAATACCTGGAGTGGGTGTGCAGCAGAAAAAACGAGGCAGAATGAAACATTGGCTTTTTGTATTACTGGCGGGG
>JAJRYG010000030.1 GCA_024275915.1 Gammaproteobacteria bacterium | reverse complement strand
TGAGCCGGAACACGATGCTGGCCATGATTTACAAGCTGGGCATGAGCGCCGTGGCGCCGGATCCGTGGATTCAACCGCTTGGCCAAGGTTATCGATGGAGTGAAATTCAGAGACGGAATCGAGGTAAACGACGACAAAACCGAAACCAACAGGGATGCCGCCTGATCACGTTATACACCAGATTTGACTATAGCTCTGTCATTCCGTGATGCAATGGCCATGCGGCAGGTTCCCGGCTGGCAGGCTGATACCTCACCGGACGCAATATTGGGCGGTCTGGCAGATTGTCATACGTATAAAGCTCTATGTCATATCGTCCAGAATCGAAGAAAATTGAGAAAAATATGTGCGACAGGCAGGTTTTAGCCCGAGCAGACGGGGCAGGCAGGGTCTTTTTTCAGTTTCAGGCTGCGCCATTCCATGCTCATGGCATCCAGCAGCAGCAGGCGGCCATCCAGGGTTTCGCCCAGGTTGCCGAGGACCTTGATGGCCTCGGTAGCCTGGATACTGCCGATGATGCCCACCACGGGTGCCAGTACCCCGTTTTCGCTGCAGCGGGCATCCAGTTCTTCGCCATCGTCCCTGTACAGGCAGCGGTAGCAGGGGCCTTGTCCCTGATTGAGGTAGACGGCCACCTGGCCTTACATGCGAATCGCCGCCCCGCTGACAAGTGGGGTGGCGGTTTGCACACAGGCCTGGTTGAGGGCAAAGCGGATGGCAAAATTGTCACTGCCGTCCAGCACCACATCGGCCTGACGGATCTGTTCCAGCAGGGCCTCGCCTTCAAGTTTGTGGTCCACGGTGGTGATGCGGATCAGGGGATTGAGCTGTATGAGCCGCTGGCGGGCCGATTCGACCTTGGCCTGGCCGATGCTGTTGGTGTCGTGGATGATCTGCCGCTGCAGGTTGGACAGTTCCACCGTATCGAAATCCACCAGCACCAGATGCCCCACCCCGGCTGCCGCCAGGTACATGGCCACCGGTGCCCCCAGCCCGCCCAGGCCGATGATCAGCGCTGTGGCGTCGATCAGCTTTTGCTGACCGGCCACATCGAATTGCGGCAGCATGATCTGCCGACTGTAACGCAGGAGTTCGTCGTCGTTCATGCAGGCAGATTAAAGATACAAGAGAAAAGATACAAGAGTACTGCAGATACAAGAGGAAAGATTCAAGATAAAAGGGGTGGAAGCTTCGCTTCCTCAATCACTTGTATCTGACCTACAAATAATCCCGCCAGTGCTGCGGACGCGGATCACGGCAGCCGTGGGTGCGTTGCAGATAGCGGTTGATGAACACGTCGCGGGTGGTCTTGTTCTGGCTGTGGCTGTAGCCGAGGTTGGCGGATTCGTTTTCGTCGGTGTAGTGGTAGAGGGCGCGTTTGAGTTTGTTCATCAGGCTGTTGTCGAGGTGGTAGCCCAGTTCGATGAGCAGGGCTTCGATGTCGCCCATGCACCAGTAGCTCAGGTGATAGTGCAGGATGAGGCGCAGGGGCGAAGCCACTTCCACATGTTCGATGCCGGGCATGTTGCTGAACAGCAACAGGGCCGATCTGGCCTGGTTTCTGTCGGGGTGCAAGTAATGAAACTGGATTTCCCGCTGCTTGATATGTGCTTCCATATTTCTCGATGTATTTTTACCCTTGGCAGTAATCCTATGCCGGATTGCTCAGGAGTCAAGCTGCAGAAATATATAAGCATATAACCAGATACTGGCGAGAAAACTTCAAATGACTGATTTGACAGGATAAATCAGTAACCACGAAAAAGTCAGGGCTGAATATGCAATCTTCAGCCGGGGGTTCTGCCCAGCACCAGACGGGGCTGGCCGGACAGATCGAGGTGATCGGCTACATCGTGATAACCGGTGGCCTGCATCAGTGCCAGCACGGCGTCCTGTTGATCAAAGCCGTGTTCGAGCAGCAACCAGCCCCCGGGGACGAGATAACGATGCCCCTGCTGGATGATATGGCGCAGGGCCTCCAGCCCGTCCGGGCCCGAGGCCAAGGCCGCCTCGGGTTCGAAGCGCACATCCCCCCTGGCGAGGTGGGGATCCTGCTCGGCGATATACGGCGGGTTGCTGACGATCATCTGATAAGGTTGCCCGGAGGGTAAATTGGCAAACCAGTGGCTTTTGACAAACTGCACGTTGCCCAGGTTGTGCCGCCTTGCATTGTGACGGGCGATGGCCAGGCTGGCGTCAGAGACATCGGTGGCCGTGAACCGGCAGGCAGGGCGTTCGGTGGCCAGCGCCAGGGCAATGGCACCCGAGCCGGTGCCGAGATCGGCAATCTGCCAGTGTTCCTGTGGAGGGATGCGTGCCAGTGCCTGTTCCACCAGCAGCTCGGTTTCCGGGCGCGGAATGAGGGTGTCGGCCGTGACCTGCAACTGCAGTGACCAGAAGCCCTGTGTGCCGGTGAGATAGGCCACGGGTTCACCGGCCTGTCGGCGAGCCAGCAGGGCGGTATAGGTGGCGTGTTGCTGTGGCGTGAGTGTTTTTTCCGACCAGGTTCGCAGCCAGGTGCGGTTTTTCTCCAGCACAAACGCAAGCAACAGCTCGGCATCCAGGCGTGCCATGTCGGCCTGGTTCGACAGGCAGGGAAGGGCTTCGCGGAGGCTTTGTTCAATGGTCGGGGGCATGGTTTCCGGGGCCTCCGTCCTGTTCTGGTACATGTTTCTTGAGCCAGGCGATGGCTTCTTCCTTGCTGCCAAAGGCATGGCAGGGGTAGGGGGTGTGGTAGAAAGTCAGAAATACCTTGGCCATGTATTTTTCGATAAAGCTGGTCGCAACCATGGCGACGGCAGCGGTGACTTCCGCGACTTCAGGATTTGAGCAGTAGCACATGGCTTCCTTGTCGGTCGATACGGAATCCCCGGCGACCGTATAGACAAGCACCGGGTGGGGGATAGTCGTGAGTCGGCGGTGCAGCATGTTGGCACGGCGCAGGTGTTCCGCGGTGATCTGGCCGCGACCCAGTTCGAGGTGGATGATGCGGTTTTCATCCATCCACACTTTTGGATATTCATGGCTTTCGTGCATGACGTGCTATGCCCGGTTACTCGTCCCCCAGCGAGGCCAGCAGATCGGCCTGATGCTCGGCGATCAGGGGTTCGATCACTTCGTCGAGATTGCCGGCCAGTACCTCGTCCAGCTTGTAGAGGGTCAGGTTGATGCGGTGATCGGTAATACGCCCCTGAGGGAAATTATAGGTGCGAATCCGCTCGGATCGATCCCCGCTGCCAACCAGCAACTTGCGGGTCTGCGCCTGCTCAGCCTGCTGCTTGTCCTGTTCCTGTTGCAGCAGTTTCGACTGCAGCAGGGCCATGGCCTGGGCCCGGTTCTTGTGCTGGGAGCGCTGATCCTGGCATTCGACGACGATGCCTGTGGGCAGATGGGTCAGGCGGATGGCGGAATCGGTCTTGTTGACGTGCTGGCCACGCGCGCCGGAGGCACGAAACGTATCGACTTTCAGATCACCGGGCTTGATTTCGATGCCTTCGACCGCATCGACCTCGGGCATCACCGCCACGGTGCATGCCGAAGTATGGATGCGCCCTTGGGACTCGGTTTCCGGTACCCGTTGTACACGGTGGCCGCCCGATTCGAACTTGAGACGCGAATAGGCCCCTTGGCCTTCGATGCGGGCGATGATCTCCTTGTAGCCCCCGTGCTCGCCCGGATTTTCACTGATGATTTCCAGCTGCCAGCGGCGGTTTTCGGCGTAGCGTGCGTACATCTTGAACAAATCTCCGGCAAACAGGGCCGCTTCGTCACCGCCGGTGCCGGCACGGATTTCCAGGAAGATGTTGCGATCATCGTTGGGGTCCGTCGGTAGCATGAGGATCTGCAACTGGTGGGCCAGCGCGTCGCGGCGATTTTTGGCCTCTCGGAGCTCTTCCTCTGCCATTTCGCGCATCTCGGCATCACTGTCTTCCATCATGCGTTCGGCTTCGCCGATATCTGCCAGTGCCCCCTGGTACTGCTTGAAGCACTCCACCACCGGGTTGACATGGGCATATTCCTGCGACAGGCCACGAAAACGGTTTTGATCGTTGATCACGTCTGGATCGGCCAGCAGGGCGTTGATTTCTTCCAGGCGATCGGACAGAGATTCGAGCTTGTTTTGAATCGAGGCTTTCATGTTGGGGGGATCAGTTATCGATGTCTTTCAGATCGAACAGTTCACGGGCCGCTTCAAGCAGTTCTTCACGGCCATCGAAGGCCGCCCGGTTCATCTGCACGGTGGGCTGGTGGAGGAACTTGTTGGTCATGATGCGTGCCAGTTCATTGACCACGTATTCGGGATCCTTGCCGGCATTGAGTTGCCGGTGGGCACATTGCACGGCCTCGTCGCGCACAGCCTCGATTTGCTCGCGGAAGCTGCGGCTGGAATCCACCGCTTCCAGGGAGCGCAGCCAGCCCATGTAATGTTCCACCTGGTTTTCGATGATCTCTTCGGCCTGTTCGGCGGCTTGTTCGCGGGATTTCTGCCCTTCCTCGATGACTTCATGGAGATCGTCCACCGTATAGAGGTAGATGTCCGACAGCTTGCCGACTTCCGTTTCGATGTCACGGGGCACGGCAATGTCCACCATGAACATGGGTCGGTGCTTGCGGGCCTTGAGGGCACTTTCCACCGTGCCCTTGCCCAGAATCGGCAATTGGCTGGCCGTCGAGGAGATGATGATGTCGGCTTCCCGCAGGTGAGCCGGCATGTCGGCCAGGGCAATGGCCTCGCCACCGGAAAACTGGCTGGCCAGCAACTGGGCGCGTTCCACCGTGCGATTGGCAACGATGATTTTTGGCACCTGTTGTTCGTACAGATGGCGGGCGACCAGTTCGATGGTTTCACCGGCCCCGATCAGCAGGGCAGTGTGCTGGCTCAGATCGGAAAAGATCTGTCGGGCCAGACTGACCGCCGCGAAGGCCACCGAAACCGGGCTGGAGCCGATGGCGGTGTCGGTGCGCACCTGCTTGGCCACGGAAAAAGTGTGCTGGAACAGGCGGTTGAGCTGCTGGCCGATGGTTCCGGCGTGGCTGGCGGTGTGATAGGCATCCTTGAGCTGGCCGAGGATCTGTGGCTCGCCCAGTACCAGCGAGTCCAGGCCGCTGGCGACGCGCAGAATATGCTGCACTGCGCCAGTATCCAGGTGGGTATAGACATAGGGGCTCAGTTCGTCGTGGCTGAGCTGGTGGTAATCCCCCAGCCAGCTGACGATGCTGTTGGTGTCATCGTCATTCAGACCCACATATAGCTCGGTGCGATTGCAGGTGGAAACGATGGCAGCTTCGTTCACCGCAGTGCTGTTGAGCAGATCCTGCAGGGCCCCTTCCATTTTATCGGGGGCAAAAGCGACCTTTTCCCGGATATTGACGGGAGCGGTTTTATGATTGATACCAAGAGCGAGTAATGTCACGGACGACCTGATTTCGTGATGGGTTGCAGAAAAATTGTGTTTAGACCTTGATTTAACAGCCGATATTCGCCAGTTTTTAACAGGATATGGGGAGATTATAAAGGTAAACAACGCCAAAGTCGGTTATAGTTTCCTTTAAATTAGTGAAAATGTCCCCCATTATTGACCTGAACCCCGTTTGATCTTAAGTGGATACCTGAATGAAGACCCGATTTTTTCTCCTGTTGCTGGCCACAGCAGTTCTCCCTGGTTGTGCAACCTCTCCCACGCCGACGGCGCAGAATGATACCCCTGAAGCGGCCCCGATGACAAAAGCCGAGCCGGCCAAGCCCCAAAAGACGGCCCCGGCCCCCGCAAAACCCGCCTCTGGCACGGAGGCAAAGGCGGAGCCCGCCCCTGTCGAAACACCTGAAAAAAAGGCCGAACTCAGTGGTGAGCTGCTGTTTTACCTGCTGTCAGCCGAAATTGCCGGCCAGCGCGGGCGGCTCGACGTGGCCGTGCCCTATTACCTGAAGGCGGCAGAGGTCTCCCAGGATGCCAGTATCGCCGAACGGGCTACCCGGGTGGCGGTCTACGCCCGTGACAGCAAGCATGCCCTGCAGGCTGCGACCCTGTGGGTCGAACTGCAGCCCGATCACAGCGAGGCGCATCAGGTTTGTGCTGCCCTGCTGGTTCAGCGGGGTGAAATCGATGCGGCCCTGCCACACATGGAATGGGTACTGAATAATCATCAGCAGGCCAATGGTGATCCCTACATGCTCATCACCTCGCTCTTGAGCAAGGAAAAGGACAAGAAGAACGCCATGGCGGCAATGGAAAAACTGGTTGCCCGCCGTCCTGACGATCCCAAGGCCCGTTACGCCTATGCCCACCTGGCGCTGCTGGTAGGGCAGTACGAACTGGCCGAACACTCGATCGAAGATGTGTTGAAAAACAATCCCGAGTGGACGGATGCCCAGATGCTGAGGGCCAACATTCTCGGCCGCCTGGGCAAGAAGAAACAGGCCCTCAAAGGCCTGGAAGATGCCCTGGACAACAACCCCGAAGACGTCAAACTGCGCATGTTCTACGCGCGCAAGCTGGTGGATGAAAAGCAGTACGAGCAGGCACGTGAGCAGTTCCTTGACGTGCTGGACTATGAACCGGAACTGGCCGATGCCCTGTTTGCAGTGGGGTTGCTCTACCTGCAGACCAACGAGCCGGCCTCCTCGATCAAATATTTCAAGCGCCTGGTCAATGCCGGGCTCAGGGTCGATGAAGCCTATTACTACATGGGCCAGGCCGAGGAGCTGCGCAAGAAAGACAAGTCGGCCATCCGTTATTACAGCGAAGTGCAAGGTGGCAAGTACTACGTGGATGCAAATATCCGCATTGCGGCCATTCTCGCCAATCGCGGTGAACTGGATGCGGCACGGGCCAGGCTGCAGAGCATCAAGGCCCCCACTCTGGATGTGGAGTTGCGCCTCTACATGGCCGAAGGGGAAATCCTGCGTAACCTGGAAAAATACCAGCAAGCCTGGGAAGTCTACACGGAGGCACTCAAGCAGATGCCGGGTAACCCGCAACTGCTGTATGCTCGGGCGCTGACCCTGGGCAAGCTCAACCGTATCGACGAGGGCATTGCCGACCTGGAAACCTTGGTCAAAAGTGACCCCAACAATGCCGAAGCCCTCAACGCACTGGGCTATACCCTTGTGGATCAGACCAACCGCCTGGAAGAAGGCCGCAAGTACATCGAACAGGCCCTCAAGCTCAAGCCGGACGATCCGGCCATTCTCGACAGCATGGGCTGGGCCCTGTACCGCCTGGGTGAGTATGACAAGGCCCTGGAATACCTGACGGCCGCTTTCAACAAGCTCAATGACCCGGAAATTGCCGCCCACCTCGGCGAAGTCCTCTGGGTGCAGGGCAAGCAGGACAAGGCACGTCAGATCTGGGATGAGGCCCTGCGCCAGACGCCCACCGATCGGCTGCTGCTGAATGTCATCGAACGTTTCACCCAATGACGAGATGGCTTTTTCTCGCTGCCTGCCTGTCGCTGCTCGCGGCCTGTGCCGGCCCGGCTGGTCCCGGCCCCGGTAATGGACCCACCCCGGAACAGGCCTGGCAGATCCACAAGGCAAAACTGGCCAGCCTCAAGGACTGGCAGTTCAATGGCCGGCTGGTGTTCGACAACGGTGTCGAAGTCTGGTCACTGAAAGTGCGTTGGCAGCAGAATGCCAACGGCTACAACATCATGCTCATCGGCCCGCTGGGCAGCGGCCAGGTTCAGCTGCGAGGCCGGGATGGTGATGGCGTGACCCTGCGCAATGCCGACAACGAAAGCTTCCGTGCCGACAATGTCGAATCCCTGCTTTATCAACAGACCGGGCTGCGCATGCCGGTCAGTGGCTTGCGCTACTGGATACTCGGCCTGCCCGATGCCGCGGTAGCCGAGGAAAAATACACCCAGTTGGACGGGCAGGGCCGGCTGCTGGAGCTGAAACAGAGTGACTGGCATGTGGAATACCTCGATTACCAGCAGGTCACCGGCCTGTCGCTGCCGGAAAAAATGATTCTCAGCTCCGGAGAGATCGAAGTGCGGCTGATCATCGATTACTGGACATATCGTCCCAGCGCATGAGCAGCATGCGACGGTATTACCTCACGGCGAGCCTCAAGCTGCTGGTGGTGATCGGGCTGATCCTCGTCAGCCTGCCCTTCATCGGCAGCCTGATGACCTTTGCTCCGGGCAATCAAACGGCCAGAACCAACCCCTGGCAGGTCGAGGTGGACGTTTCGACCCTGCCGGCCGGTCAGATCAAAACCGTCGACTGGCCCGGTGGCGAAGTCTGGATCTATCACCGCACCCCCGCCGATCAACACCAGCATGGTGGAGAGGATAGCTATTTCGTTTTTCTTCCCAGAGAGTCGAAAAAGGGCTGCCAGGTGACTCTCGCCGATCTGGACGATGGCGGGCAGGGCTTCACCGAACCCTGCTACCTGGCCCGTTTCGACAGCCTGGGCCGGCGTCTGCAAGGCAGCGGTGACCCGGAGCAGGAAGACTTGCAAAGCCCGCCCCACAACTGGCTATCGGCCACACGCCTCCGGCTGACAGCCCCGGGGGAAAGGGCCGAGTGACTAGTAAAACCCGGCTCCGCCGTCATTCCAGCGAAGGCTCACTACTGTCCGGAATAAATCTCACAGCGGCAGGGCCCTCTGTATTTTCTGAATTTCCATCTGTCTTCGATGATAGCGATTGGTAGTACGCCGCAATTTCTTCCGCCGAACTCGTTAAATCGTTGCTCGCCAGGATTCAGTGGTTGTTTTTTGTCCGGCCGGTGAATGACAACTCGCCTCAATGGC
>JAJRYG010000029.1 GCA_024275915.1 Gammaproteobacteria bacterium | reverse complement strand
TCGCGAATGATGTTCAGGTAGGTGCGCCGATCATCATTGCCAATGCCCAGCTCCTCCAGCCCCACCTCGGCCAGTTGCAGCAATTCATCGAGTACCGTGGTTACCGGCAGGTTCCTGTCCTCCAGCCAGTTGAGCTGTGCCCTCAGTCCCAGCTGGGCGGTACGATAGAAATTGTCACGGGTCTTGTCGAAGGCCAGGCTGTCTTCAACCGGGGTTTCGCTCATGCACAGGGCGGTGACGGTACCATAATAGAACGCAGCATTGGCGAGGGTATCGACGATGCTGGGGCCGGCCGGCAGAACCCGGTGTTCCAGTCGCAGGTGGGGACGACCGGCTTCGTCCGTGCCCACCAGCGGGCGCACCCAGCGCCAGATGGTGCCATTGTGCAGGCGCAGGTGACGCAGGGCCTCACTGGCCGGACCGAAGTCTTCGGGCAACAGCACCGGGTAATGATCGAGGTTTTCCTGGAACAGTTCCATCAACGACTTGCGTACATAGCCGGAGCCGAATGTAACGCGGCGGATGGGGCCAAAGGCGGCTGCATCGAAGCCGCCAATGGCCACCGCCTGTTCGAACACAGGAATGCGGGTTTCCGCCCACAGATCCTTGCCGAACAGATAAGGAGAGTTGGCACCGATGGCGACCATGGGTGCGGCCAGAATCAGACCGGCATTGTAGGCACGCACCGCCTGCCGGGCATCGAGCTGCAGGTGGATCTGAAACGAAGTGGCCGCCGATTCGAGCATGACGTTGCGGTGCGTGCTTTTGAGGTGCTCGACCCCGTTGATGTCGAACACCAGCGGCTTGCCCTTGCGCCGATGGATGACCTCGCGGTTGAGCGCCCGGTAACGCTCCATCTGCGACATGTTGGACAGGTTCAGATCCTCGTCCTGTACCGTGGGCAGGATACCGATCATGGCCAGCTGACAGTCCAGGGTTGCCGCCACCGCCTTACAACGGCGCCACAGTTTGTGCAGCTCCCCCTCCATGGCCGACAGGGTGTGACCGGTGAGGTGGCGCGGCTCGGTGTTCAGCTCGATATTGAAACTGGCCAGCTCTGCACTGGCCATGGGATCGTTCAGGGCACGGAGAAAGGTTTCGTTGCGCGGTGCCGGGCGGTAGTCACGGTCGAGCAGCCAGGCTTCCAGTTCGAAACCGGCCACCGGTTCGCCCTGGGCGAAGTGGTCCGCTGCAAACCAGTGGGCCAGCATTTTGGTTTCTTCTTCGAGCCGCTGGCGAAAGCGCACGAAGTCGGCCTCGACAAACTGACTGCTTTTGATTTCCTCGCCCATGCTGTTCCTGTCTCGGCATCTTCGTTAACGGTCAAGCCATCTTAAAGGAATATGGCGTGGTCTTAAATGCCGTGTCCCCGTGTGGCCAGTTGCAAGCGCAATGCATCCAGCCGCTCGGGGGTGCCCACGTCGCTCCACTGGCCCGCATGGTGCTCACCGCTGATCTGCCCCCGCCCCATGGCCTCGACAAGGATCGGTGCCAGCGGCCGCACCCCCGCGGCCAGACCGGCAAACAGCTCGGGCCGGTAGACACCAATACCGCTGAAGGTCAGCTGCGGGCCATCCTCTGCAGCACTCAGTTGTCCCTGTTCGAGAATAAAATCCCCCTCCGGGTGCTGGAACGGATTGTCGACCATGACCAGGTGGGCCAGCCCCTCGGGCTCGGCGGGCAGGTTTTCGAAAGGATAGTCGGTCCAGATGTCCCCATTGACAACCAGGAAGGGCTCATCCCCCAGCTGCGGCAGGGCCTGGATGATGCCGCCGGCAGTTTCCAGTGCCACTGGCGCCTCGGGGGAATAGCGGATGTGCAGGCCGTATCGGCTGCCATCGCCTAAAAAGGCCTCGATTTTGTCTCCCAGCCAGGCCTGGTTGATCACCACCTGTTCGATGCCCGCCCGCCTGAGCGCCTGCAGGTGGTACTCGATGAGCGTCTGTCCACCGGCCTCGAGCAGGGGCTTGGGCGTGGTGTCGGTGAGCGGGCGCATTCTTTCGCCGCGCCCGGCGGCGAGGATCATGCTGCGCATGGCAAAAGGGGCATGTGACGAGTGGACAGCACCTGGACCGGAGAGTGGGCCTGATCCCGTCTCATCACCATTTAATGATCGTTTTGCCAACAGGCCCGTCGGCCGGTATTTTCCCCCGCCTTGCCTGACATGTTCATCCTCCTTCCCTCGCTCCTCGTATCTCGTCATTCGTCACGACGGGGAATCCTTCAAGCAGTTCCATGAATGCCGCCATCTCGGGATACTTGCTGCCCACTTCACGGATGTAAGCCAGTGTCATGGGAATATCCTCCAGATAACCGGCCTTGCCGTCGCGGTAATTGAGACGGGCGAAGATACCGGCGACCTTGATGTGGCGTTGCAACCCCATGAGATCGAAGCCACGCAGGAAGGTGTCGACATCGATGCCGTCGAGGATCCCGGCGTCGCTGGCCATGCGGTGGTACTGGCGTGCCCAGGCGTCCACTTTCCCGGCGGGCCACTTGATGTAGCAGTCACGCAGCAGGGAGACCAGATCATAGGTCACGGCGCCCATTACCGCGTCCTGAAAGTCGAGGATGCCCGGGTTGGGCTCGCTGATCATCAGGTTGCGGGAGTGGTAGTCGCGATGCACCACCACCTGTGGCTGTTGCAGGGCCGCCGTGCAGAGGAACTCAAAGGTCTCGCCCAGTACCGCCTGCTGTGCCCCGGTCAGTGTATGTTGCAGATGCCGGGCCACGTACCAGTCGGGAAACAGCGCCATCTCGGCCATCAGCAATTCCCGGTCGTAGGGTGGCAACCGGGCCGGACCGGCCGCCTGCAGGCAGACGAGGGCCTGCATGGCATCGCCATAGAGGGCATCGGCACGGGTTGCATTGAGCTCGGCCAGGTACAGGCGCTGGCCCAGATCCGTGAGCAGCAGGAAACCCTGTTGCAGATCCGTCTCCAGGACTTCGGGCACATGCAGTCCGCGCTCATGCATCAGGGCCGAAACGGCGATGAAGGCCGTGCAGTCTTCCTGTGCGGGCGGGGCATCCATGACGATGTACGAGGTGTCACCGCTTTGCACGCGGAAATAACGACGAAAACTGGCATCGGCCGAGGCCGGCTCGATATGAAAGTCTTTCAGACCGGGGCCAGTGGTCAGCCAGAGCTTGATGGCCTCGAGACGCGTATCCAAGCGGGGCTCCTTAAAAAGAGGATGTGATCGAATCCGGGTTCGAAATGCGGGATCCCGTCGGGTTCCGCGCGTGCTCGAACGCTTGACCCTGCCCCGGCACACGACTTTGCGCACAAAGGGGAGGTATAATCAAACAGCTTGTGGAATCATATTACCCGAACAAGAAGAAGCACAATACCTTGAGCACACTGATTGGCCGTTATTTATCCTTGATAGCCCTTGCAGGCTTGGTCCTCGGTCAGAGCGTGATGGCCGACGGGGTGACAGCCAATCAACCCCTGGCCATCGATATCCATGCACCGGTCTGTACCAGCCGCCGCTACCCGGTGATCCCGAAAATCCCTCTCTACGAGGACAGGCTGATCCGCATCCAGGCCGACCAAGCCAGGATCAACAAGCAAGATGTTTCCACCTTCAGCGGCAGTGTGCTCATCAATCAGGGCAGGGTGCAACTGGAGGCCGACCGTGCCAGTTATGTGTACCGCACGGATCTGCTCGATGCCTTTGGCAATATCCGTTTCATCACCCCCGATGCGATGTTTTCCGGCGACACCCTGCACGCCAACCTGAAAAAGCAGCAGGCACGGCTCGATGAGGTGGTGTACTTTACCCGCGAAGGCGGCAACGGCCGGGCCAATTCCATCCAGATGCTGGATCCGCAGCACATGAACCTGCACAAGGCCAGCTATACCACCTGCCCACCGGAAAAAAAGCCTGACTGGTCGTTGTCGGCATCGAAAATCAAACTGAACCGGGAAACGGAAGTCGGCACCGCCACCAATGTACTGCTCAAGGCCAAAAACGTGCCGTTCTTCTATTTTCCCTACCTGCGTTTTCCGCTCACCGACCGGCGCATGACCGGCCTGCTGTTTCCCAGCATTGGCAGTTCCAACCTGCACGGTACCGAAATCCGGATCCCGGTGTACTGGAACATCGCCCCCAATTACGATGCCACCTTCACCCCCTGGTACATGAGTGATCGGGGCACCATGCTGCAAACGGAATTTCGGTATCTGCACCGCAGGAACCACGGTCAACTGGACATCAATTACCTGAACAAGGACAAGAAGCAGAACGACGAAACCCGCGACAGCCTGCGCTGGCGTCACAATGGCAATCCCTTCAAGGGGTGGACCACGGCGGTGGATTACAGCCGGGTCAGTGACATCGATTACCTCAAGACCTTTGGCAATACGCTCAACACCACCAGTCTGACCGCCCTCAACCAGCTCGCCAACGCCCAGTACCGCACCGGCAAGTGGTCTTTCAGTGCCACCGTGCAGGATTACCAGACCATTTCCCTGGTCAACACCCTGCCCTACAAGCGTCTGCCCCAGCTGCAGTTTGGCAGCCATTTTCCCATCCGCGACAACCGCCTCAATTATGAACTCAAGGGTGAGGTGGTCAGCTTCGACCACGAGCTGGACAACAAGGTCATCGGCAACAGGCTGGATGTCACCCCGGCCATCAGCTGGCCCCTGCGCACCCCGGGCGCCTTCCTGGAACCAAAACTGGCCTGGCGTTTCACCCAGTATCAACTGGAAAACACCAGCGCCACCGATACCTCACCCTACCGGCAAGTGCCCACCTTCAGCATCGACAGTGGCCTGATTTTCGACCGCAACACCGACAGCGGCAACAACGGCTTCCTGCACACCCTGGAACCCCGTCTCTACTACGTCTATACCCCCTACCGTGATCAGGATGCGTTGCCCATCTTCGATACCCAGCAAACAAAATTCAGCGTCAACGAGCCCATCAAGGCGGATTTTTTCGATGGCGCCGATCGGGTCGAGGATGCCAATCGCCTCACCGCCATGCTCTATACCCGCCTGTTCAGCAGGGACAGTGGTGCCGAGGTGTTCAGTGCCGGACTGGGGCAGATTTATTATTTTGCCGACCGGCGCGTGACGCTGCCCGGACGGGCACCCGATACCAGTTACTATTCCAACGTCATCGCCGAGCTCAATACCCAGCCGGGCCGGATCTGGGGAATGCGCAGTGACCTGCAGTGGAATCCGAAGGAAAGCGAAATCGACATCGCCAACGTGAGCATGAAGTTCGCCACCCAGAGCGCGGTCAGTGCCGATCTCAGTTACCACTACCAGCGCAATGTCATCGAAACCGCCGGTGCCGGCCTGCGCTGGCAAATCTCCACCCACTGGTCTGTCGATGGCAAACAGCTCTTCGATGTGCGCAATGAGCGCAATCTCGAATCCCGCCTCGGGGTGCGCTACGACAGCTGCTGCTGGGCCATCGGCCTGACCGCCCGGGATCGCTACATCAACGCCCTGGTCGACAACGACCGCACGGTCTACCTCGACTTCGTCTTCAAGGGGCTGTCCAGCATCAGCACCGGCAAGCGCTTTTGACACCTTCATCTGTCAAGGGGCGAGGCGGGTTCGGTGGTTTCAATGCGGGCCGGGGAAACAAGCAAAAACCGTGGAAACGTCGACAGGAGGTAAACGACCTGTTCCCGATGGCCTCTCTGGCAAGGGGATTTTCCTGCTTTTCCTCGTCACCGGGCACGCCGCACTCGTCCCTGACGGGACGGTTCATGTTATCCTAGGTGTTTTTCCTTGCCAGATTCCGGTTTACCATGAAATACAACGTTTTTCCCCTTATTTTCCTTGTACTTGTCAGCCTGAGCTTGCCGGCCACGGCCTCAACCCGGCCCCACGCCGAGGAAATCGACCATATCGTCGCGGTGGTCAACAATGACGTCATCACCCAGACCGAGCTGAGCCGCCAGACCCGCATGATCAAGGAGCGGCTGCAACAGGCGGGCAAGAACCTGCCACCCGACGCCATACTGGAAAAACAGATCCTCGAACAGATGATCCTGCAGCGCATCCAGCTGCAGATAGCCCAGCGCGCCGGTATCCGTGTGGATGACGAGACCATCAACAAGGTGATCAGCAATATTGCCCGGGAAAACAGGCTGAATCTGCAGCAATTCCGCCAGGTACTGGCCCAGGACGGCTATCAGTTCGACGAGTTTCGGGAAAAAATCAAGGATGAAATCATCATCAATCGTCTGCAGCAAAAACAGGTGCAAAGCCGGGTTGCCGTCACCCCGCGAGAAGTGGACTACTACCTGAAGAACCTTGCCAACCGCGAAAACGCCAACGAGGAATTCCATGTTGCCCAGATCCTCATTCCCCTGCCCGATGGCGCCACCCCGGCCCAAATCAAGACCACGCGCTTAAAAGCCGAGGCCGTGCACAAACTGCTGCTGGATGGCGATGACTTCGCCAAAACCGCCATGGCCGTCTCGCGAGGTCGCCGGGCCCTGGAAGGTGGTGACCTGGGCTGGCTCAAGGGGGGGGAACTGCCTCCCATCTTCAGCAAGACCGTGTTCGAAATGCAACCCGGCATGATCAGCGACGTGATCCGCTCGGCCAATGGCTTTCATATCGTCAAACTGCTCGGCCGGCGCAGTCCAAAAGACACCAAGCTCATTCAGCAAACCATGGCCCGGCACATCCTCATTGCGCCGGACGAAATCACCTCCAGCGAAGATGCCCGCCTGCGCCTTGAGCAGATCCGCGAACGTCTGATTGCTGGTGACGACTTTGGCGCCATTGCCCGCAATGTCTCCGACGATCCCGGCTCTGCCGCCAACGGGGGCAGCTTGGGCTGGGTCAGCCCCGGCAAGATGGTGCCCGAGTTCGAGGCACAGATGAACCGCCTCAAACCCGGCGAAATCAGTCAGCCCTTCCAGACCCAGTTTGGCTGGCACATCGTGCAGGTCATGTCGCGCCGCCAGTACGACGACAGCAAGGAATCGGCCCGCCTCAAGGCTCGTCAGATCATCGGCAAGCGCAAAACCGATGAAGCACTGCAAAACTGGATCCGGCAGATCCGCAGCGAGGCCTACGTGGAACTGCGGACGAACCAGTGAGTGAGCAACCACTCCCGCTAGCTATCACGCCCGGCGAGCCTGCCGGCATCGGCCCGGATCTGCTGATCAAGCTTGTCCAGCAGCCGGACCACCCGCCCCTGGTGGCCGTGGCCGACTCCCGGCTGCTGCTCGACCGGGCCCGCCAGCTCAGACTGCCCCTGCGCCTGCTGCCTCACCACCGGGAAACGGTGCCCATGACCCAGGCGGCTCAATTGAGCGTGGTCGAGGTACCGCTGCCCGTCCCCTGCCGGGCCGGCATGCTGGAACCGGCCAACAGCACCTATGTGCTCGACTGCTTGCGCCGTGCCAGCGCCGGTTGCGTTTCCGGCGAGTTTGCCGCCCTGATCACCGGCCCGGTACACAAGGGCATCATCAACGATGCCGGTATCCCCTTTACCGGTCATACGGAGTTCCTGGCCAAACTGACCGATACCGAACAGGTGGTGATGATGCTCGCAACACCGGGGCTGAGAGTGGCACTCGTCACCACGCACCTGCCACTCAAGGACGTTGCGGCAGCCATCACCCCGAAGTGGCTGCAACGTTGTGTACAAATCCTCAATAACGGTCTGCAACAGCAGTTTGGTCTGGCCGAGCCGAAAATCCTCGTCTGTGGCCTCAATCCCCATGCCGGTGAAGACGGCCACCTGGGACGGGAGGAGATCGACATCATCATCCCGGTACTGGATCAGCTGCGCAATGCCGGCCTGCTGCTGCGAGGGCCATTGCCCGCCGATACCCTGTTCACCCCCGGTATCCTCAAACAGGCCGATGCTGTGCTGGCCATGTACCACGACCAGGGCCTGCCGGTGCTCAAGCACCTGGGCTTCGGCAAGTCCGTCAACATTACCCTGGGCCTGCCCATCATCCGTACCTCGGTGGACCACGGTACCGCCCTGGAGCTGGCCGGCCGCGGCCAGTGTCACACCGGCAGCCTGGCCTACGCCGTCGAAGTGGCCGAACACATGGCTCGCCGGGCGACAAGCCGGACCGCCCATGTTGACCAGCCTTCCGCCCTTGCCCGCCAGTCCTGAAAAGATGCACAAACCCCGTAAACGCTTTGGTCAGAATTTCCTCCACGACCCGGCCGTGATCCAGCGCATCATCCGCAGCATCCGGCCACAACCGGGCCAGATCATGGTGGAAATCGGCCCCGGTGAAGGCGCCATGAGCCGGGAACTGCTGCAGCAGATCGGCCGACTCGACGTGGTCGAACTGGATCGCGATCTCATCCCTCTGCTGGAGCGGGAACTTGCCCCCCTGGGAGAGCTGCACATCCACCAGGCCGATGCCCTCAAGTTCGACTTCTGCCAGCTCAGTCCCGGACCCCACCAACTGCGCGTGGTCGGCAACCTGCCCTACAACATCTCCACGCCATTGATGTTCCACCTGATGGAAATGAACCACTGCATCCAGGACATGCACTTTATGCTGCAAAAGGAAGTGGTCGAACGCATCACCGCCCCTCCCGGCAGTGGTCAGTACGGCCGCCTTGGCATCATGGTGCAGTACTATTGCCAGACCGAACTGCTGTTCACCGTCGGCCCCGGTGCCTTCCGCCCCGCCCCCAGGGTCGACTCGGCCATCGTCCGGCTCATTCCCCACCAGACTCCTCCCGTCGAGGTCAACCCTGCCGCCTTGAGCAAACTGCTCGCCACCGCCTTCGCCCAGCGCCGCAAGACCCTGCGCAACAACCTCAAAGGCCTGCTCGATGCCGAGGCCATTGCCCGTCTCGACATCGATCCTGGCCTGCGCCCGGAACGCCTCACACTGGAAGAATTCGCACGGCTGGCCAATGCCATCGACGCCGGGAAGCAATGAACACCACCACTGATGCATGAAACTGCTGGAACCTTCGAACTCCTGTCAATCATGACCGCTGGCCGTCAAGCACAACGCCAGCTCGCGCAAGACGGCAGCAGTCCGATCCGGACAGCCCTTTTTACAGATGAAAAGCCCGATTCCAGTCGTAGCCGATCAGACTGTCCTTCCTCTCTGAGACGTGCTACCAGGGTATCCAGCCGTTGCAAAACAGATGCAAACACGTCCCTGACGAAAGGGGACGGGTACTGTTCGGCCTGCCACAAGCTGTCGATAAACACGCTCGCCTCTTCCTTGTCTCCCCATCGGCTCTGGCCAGCAGGTAGAAAACACGCAAGGGCAGCATCAGCAATTGCAACCATTCCTCATGGTCAAATCGGTTCCGTCTGGACAGAGCCCTTTTCCAGGGCGGTGCTGACCAATAATCGGGCAGACAGCATCGGGGTGCAGGGTCTCCATCCATGACCGGTGAGAGATACCGTTGTGCTCGAAAAATTCGAGACGAGCAGGGCTCCGTGATTGGAGTAAAAACAAGGGCAACATTGCAATTGTTGGCCACAAGCCCCGTACCGGGCATGCTCGGCAGAAGCTGTGTACAACCAACAGCAACAACCCGTACTATGCAGGATATCCAGTCCGATCGTGGACAAAGCCACTATCAGCAGGAGAGAACCCGCTCCCGTGAGAATGTCACCCGAGCCCCCTGCAACCAAATATTCATGCAATGATTGCCTGTATACAGGACGAAACCAGGTATCTGCACGAACTGCCGGATTCACGCTACACTAGGAATTCATCCCGGGCTCCCGGCGCGTTCGGGTTTTAAATCATGCCGGCAAGCGAAGTAGACAGTCAAAAAAGGCCAGTAAAACAATATCCTCCATCCGGCAAACACATGTTCGATTATTTTTAGAGGAACCATGATGGGCATTGCAAGATTTTTCCGTATCAGTTTTTCATTATGGAACTACGCCGTCTGGTTATTGATGATCAGACTGCACATTCTGCATCCAGCCGAGCATCCTGCACAACGTCTGAGCCGGATGCTGGAGAAGCTGGGAACGACTTTCGTCAAACTCGGACAAGGGATCGGTCTACGCCGCGATTTGCTGCCTGATGAATACATCAAGGCACTGGAAGGCCTGCAGGATCGGGTTGCTCCCTTTCCAGGTGAACTGGCAGTCCGGGAAATTACGGAATCACTTGGTGCCCCACCAGAAAAACTGTTCGCGGAATTTGATCCGGATCCCATGGCCTCCGCCTCCATCGCCCAGGTTCATCGGGCTCGCCTCAGGGATGGCACAGACGTCATCGTAAAAGTACGCCGCCCCAATATCAGGCGACAGGTCGCTCAGGATATCGCTCTGTTACGTCTTGCGGTACGTGGTGTTTTGTTCATTCTTCCCTTTCTGCGCCGCTATCATCCGCTGGGTATCATTGCAGAGGCGGAGGAAAGCCTGCGCCAGGAGCTGGATTTTCTCCAGGAGGCACGTTCTGCCCAGCGTTTTCATGAGGCATTCAGTGACTGGTCAAACATAAATATACCTGCCGTTTTCGAATCCCTGTCAACAGAGTCTGTTCTGGTACAGGAATGCAGCAGTGGCCGACGGGTCGATGACCCGAGCATTGGTATCGATGGCCCACGCCTGGCAAGGAATTTTGTCGATGCGTACCTGCATCAGTTCTTCGTGCTCGGACTGTTCCATGGCGATCCCCATCCCGGCAACCTGTTTATCATGGAAGATGGCCGTATCTGCTTTCATGATTTCGGCCTGGTAGGGTTCCTGGATCGCGAAACCAGACGCAATCTGGCCGCATTCATGCAGGCATTTGTCCGCCAGGATGCCGACTGGCTACTTGATGCCTACCTGGATCTTGGCATCCTGGCAGGTGATCTCGATGAAGCAACCTATCGTGCCGGACTGGAAAAGCTGCTTGATGACTATGC
>JAJRYG010000028.1 GCA_024275915.1 Gammaproteobacteria bacterium | reverse complement strand
CGGTGAGCAATGGCAGCAGGTTGAGCTGCCAGTGCAGGGTGTCGATGGATTCACCAGCGATGTTGAGGTTACTGGCCTTGCCTGACCAGATACTGCCCTCGATGTCCTGGATGTAGACTCCGCGTTTCAGGTTGGCGGGGACCATTTGCCAGCCATAGGCGGCGGGAAACTGGTAGATGAGGAACAGCACAAAGCTGCCGATAGCAAGGCCGATGTAGCCGAGGGTTTTCTTCGATGGGCGCTTCATGATGAGACCTGCAACAGGATGCGGCCATCGACCAGCCCCGATTCGGGCTGTTTCTCCAGCGAGATTTCACTGACACTGACGCCATGCTGGCGATTGAGCAGATCCAGCCATTCCACCAGAGCATCGAAAGGAGCATCTTCCAGCCACAGGCGGACGCTGTCGTCACCTTCGGGCTGGAATTTCTGCAGCGCCTGCTTGAGGTTCTTCTGTCGGGAAGTGGTGTCGATCACGCTGAGCAATGAGGTACTGTTGGTGACGCGACGCTGAGCCGGCTGGCCCTGTTTAAGCTGTCTGGCTTCGGCGGCCTGTTGCTGAATATTCTGCAACTGGCGGGTTCGCATGGTCAGTTGCTTTTTCTTGCTGTCGATGCCGGTTTCGATGGGTTCCCACAGGCCAAAATAAAACAGGCTGATGATCACGGCGACCGCCATGATGCTTACCATGCGCTTTTCCCGTTGTGAAAGTTGTTGCCATTGCTGCTTTAACACGTCATACCTTTGATTATGTCTGTTGGGAAATCACAATGCGCCCTTCCACCTTGTCTTCGGTGGCGTTGGCGGACTTGAGTTCGATTTTCCAGTCGGTGTCGTCCACTAGGGCCTGCTTGAGTTTTTCCAGGCTTTGCAGATCCGGCAGTTCCAGCCTCAGTTGCATCTGACCCTGAACGAAGCGCAGGTTGGTGATGTTGAGTTTTTCCGATTTGGCCAGCACCGGCGCCACCTGGGAGATCATTTCATTGAAGCTCGGGCCAGCGCTGTTGCTGCTGCCACGCAACTGCCGGAGACGGTGTTTCATTTGGGCATGCGGGTTGACCACCCGTTTGACTTCCGGGAAGGTCTGCTTGAAGACCTTGACGATCTGCTGTTCGAGCTGCTGGTTGAGCTTGTCAAGACGCTGGTATTCGATGATGTTGCTGGCCAGTGAAATCACCAGCAGCACCAGGGCAAGGGCGGCGGCAGGCAACCAGGGTCGTAGCTGTTGCTTCAGCTGGCTGCCAGGGGCAAAGCTGTCCTGCAACAGGTTGAGCTCGGTGGGCGGCGTATTGCCTTCCAGCAGCAACAGGCCGAGCATGTTGTCCACCGGCGGTGGTGCAGTCTTTTCTACCGCCAGCCCCAGTCGTGTGCACAGCGCGGTCTCGTCGATACTGTCGCAGTGATAGAGTCGCAGACTGGCAGGGGCACTGTCGCTGTTTTCCATGGCCTGGCCGAGCATAAATTCCATGATATCGCGGGTGCAGACATAGCCCTCGGCCGGGCCACTGCGAAACCAGGCCAGCTCCTCTTCGCACCAGACATGCCAGGCGTCGGGTTGCCAGGGGACCAGCAGGGTGTCGGGCAGCATGATGCGCGGGCGCAGGCCATGCTGTTGCAGTAGGTCGAGCCAGCCCTGCAGGGTATCCCGGGCAATGATGGCGGCAATGTAGTGGTTGTCGCCCTGACGCGGACCAAGCACACAGTGCACATCCTCCACGTCCTGTACCAGATCGTCCTCCAGGGCGTAGGGCAGGGCACGCAGCAACTGACTGCGCCGTCCGCTGGGTAGCTGTACCCGACTGAGCAGGACCTCGATGCCGGGAATGTAGACCAGCAGATTGCTGGCACCCACATCCGCCGCGGCCTGGGCCAGATCGCCCTGCTTCAGGCCACCGATGGCCTGGCCATTTTCCAGACTGAGCCAGCTGACCCGGACATCGCTGTCCTGTGGCTTGCCAGTGAGGCGCAAATGAACCTGGATCGCCATTTACAACTGTCTCCCCTGCGCTCGCATCAATGTGGTTACTTTGCCTTTTTCGTTGCGTTTGAACAATGTGCTGTAGATTTGCCGAATATGACCGATGCGCACTTCACTGCGCAAGAGGAAATAATTGCTGCTCACGCCCAGCCCCTCGCTTTTGAGGTCTTTCTTGCCGGCAAACACATCGGCCTTGAGCAGATCATTGACCTTTTCCCAAGGTTTGTCCTTGCGGTTGGCGATCAGCGCCTGGAGATCGGACAGCACCAGGCCGTCGCTCAGGGTTGCCAGCATTTCTGCAGGGGCGGTATTGATGTTGATGGGCATGTCCTCGGGCAGCACGGTCACAAAAGGACGTAATTTATCATAAACTTCGCGAGTTACCGACTTGATCAGCAGCAGTTCGCTGGGGCTGGTCATCGGGCGGTTGGCCGCACGGTAGGGTGGGGTCAGGCCCAGGTAGTAGAGATCCTCGGCACCGGGAAAGCGTTCTTCCTGATCCGGGTCGAGCCAGTCCTGAATGTTGTTGATCAGGCCAGGATCGATTTGCAGCAGTGTCAGCAGGCGTTTGAAGCGGACGGCAGCCAGTTTGGCATTCTTGTTGCCCGGCGCCAGGGCATTGAGGTTGAAGCGGCCCTGCAGATCTTCCAGATAGCCACTGAGCTGCCCGCCTTCGACGGGCAGGGGGGGCAGCCTTACCGCCCAGTTTTCACCCAGGTGATCGATCTTGTTGTCCTTGCGATCCTGGGCGAGGAACTGTTTGGTCCACTGCTCCACTGCATAGGCATAGGTCTGGGCCTGGCCCAGATACAGGGTGTTGGAGGCCCGACGCACATCCAGCTGCTGGCGGCTGGCAATGGCCACCGCGGCGGTGGTGGCGATGGCAATGATCAGCATCACCGTGATCAGCGCCACGCCCCGTTGTGTCCTGGACCTGGCCATCACGGCGTCTCCACCAGCGGGAACAGGCGGGTGATCTTGCCCCAGTCTTCCAGCTCGATGGTCACCTCGACGGCACGGGGCAGGATGTCGGTCTTGCCTCCGCCTGTTGTGCTGCCACTGTTCAGCGGTGGCCACTGGTTGACCCAGGTCTGGCCAGTGAGGAAGCGGAATCTGATTTCGGTCACCGCCTCCAGCATGCGGGTGCGGTGGGCACGGCTGTCCGGTGCCCGATCCAGGCTCGACCAGGTGACCCGGTAGAGATTATCATCCTTGAGCTGATAGGCCACCCGCTGCAAACGGCTGCGGGTAACATTGAGCGGGTTGGGGTAACCGGTTCGGGTCAGCTCCAGAACCGTATCCTCGACGCTGGAGACCACCACTCCGGCCATCAGGGCCGGCAGGGGAGCATCGTATTCACTGCGGATGGGCCGGTCGACCAGCTGGTCCAGGTCCCGGCCCAGGAACATCATGCTGCGCTGGATGGCGTTGAGCCGGTCCATGTTGTCGTTGATGCGTTCCTGGGCGGTGAGGATGGTGCTCAGTCCGTAATAGGCGGTAGCGGAGAGAATCGCAAAAATCGCCATGGCGATGAGCATCTCGATGAGGGTGAAGCCACCCTGCCTGCTGTGGTTGCGGGGTGCTGCGATCACAGCGGCTGTCCAACGAAGGCAACCAGGCTGGCCAGCGGTTTTTCGAATTCCCCGTCTGCACGGATCACGGTAATGTCCAGGCGGCGCAGGCGGCGATCCTTGGTGTCGGAGACCTTGACCTGCCAGCGCCATTCCTGCTCCGCCATGCTGACGTCACCTTCTGTCCGGCCGCGTGCCGGAAAGCTGTTTTTCAGCTGGTATTCGACCGCCTTGTTTTCGGCAATCCACTGGGCCAGGGTCAGCTCCTTGAGATAGCCGGCGTTATAGGCAGACTGGCCACTGGTATTCACCAGCGAGATCAGGGCGATGGCCACCAGCACCAGGGCAATCATGACCTCGATGAGAGTAAAGCCGGACTGACCGGATCGACGCGGCACTGGACTAGCTTTCATCGTTGTCTTCCTCGTCGTCCATGCCCATGATACGTAGCTCACCAAACAGGTTGCCGGTCAGGCGCGCCTGATAGTCGAGATCCTCGTATTGCAGAACCAGCTCGAAAGGGGTCATTTCGCCACTGGACGAAAGCAGCAGACGGCCACTGTTTTCTTCTTTCAAATTGACTTCCACGCCATCGGTATAGAGCCGGATGCGAATGTCTTCATCGAGTTCCCGGGGACGCAGGAACGAGGGATCATTGATGGGCATCCAGCTGGGTTTGGCAGGTTGTTTGCCACCAGGGGACGGGCTGGTGGATGTCGTGGTGTCGCGGGTAGCGGCCCCGTTTTCGCTCGACGCCCCGGAGCCGCTGCCTGGCATGGGGGCAAGGGGCTGATTGAGGATCTGGAACTCGTAACCATGGGGACGAAACTTGATGGCCAGTTCGTAACGCTGGATGATGGCCTCTTCATGGGCCAGGCGCATTACCTGCTGCAGGCGGTACAGGCTCTTGTCCAGTTCCTTGTTGCGATCGGTGCTGAACGACATCATGACCACCGACATGATGATGCCCAGCAGCATCAGCACCACCAGCAGTTCGAGCAGGGAAAAGCCTGCCCCGGCATGGCCGGCAAAGGAGCCCCGTTTCACCCTGGCTGCGGTTGGAGTTGTCATGTCTGTCTGTGCATCAGGCGGTCGGGGACCGCCGTGTTGCCTGACCTAGTCCATGTTCCAGTTGCCGATATCGTCTTCACTGGGCTGGCCATCGGGCCCCAGCGAGTAGATATCGATCACGCCGTGCTCGCCGGGATTGAGGTACTGGTAGGGATTCTGCCAGGGATCATTGGGGATTTTCTTCACATAGCCACCCTCGCGGTACCGCTTGGGGATCGGCGGGCTGCCGGGCTTGGTGACCAGTGCCTCGAGCCCCTGATCGGTGGTGGGATAATCGAAGCTGTCCAGCTTGTACAGATCCAGCGCCGTTTCCAGGGAGCGGATATCCTGCTTGGCCTTGACGATCTGGGCATCCTTGGGTCGATCCATGATCTTGGGCACCACGAACGAGGCGAGGATACCGAGGATGACGATGACCACCATGATTTCAATCAGGGTGAAACCACCTTGGCTTCGGGGGACGATATTACAGTTGTGCTTCACGGCTTTGCTCTCCTAACATAAAGTCTTCAAATCGAGTGTAATGGCTTTGCACTGTCCATTAGGACAGTTTATTCGTCAATTCGTTGCTATCCCACCATCTGGTTGAGCTCGATGATGGGGATCATGATGGCCAGCACGATCACCAGTACCACGCCACCCATGGTCAGGATCAGCAGCGGTTCGAGGATGCCGAACAGGGTGGCGATCAGGGTCTGCAGTTCACGCTCCTGGCTATCGGCCGCGTGTTCGAGCATCTGATCCAGTTCCCCCGAGGCCTCGCCGCTGTTGATCAGCTGGATGATGAGTGGTGGAAAGAAGCCGCCCTCGTCCAGGGCATGGGCCAGCGAGCTGCCCTCGCGGACCCGCTCGGTGGCTTTTTCCACCGTTTCGCGCATGGGCAGGTTGCTCAGGACCTGGGCGGAGATCTGCAGGGCTTCGAGCAGGTTCACATGGCTGGCACTGAGAATACTCAGGGTGCGGGCCAGGCGCGAGGTTTCCATGCCACCGAGCAGGCTGCCCACCACCGGTACCTTGAGCAGGAAACTGTGCACTCGGTAGCGAAAATCGTGATTGCGCATCATGCGCAGGAAAAGAAAAATCACCGCAGCGATGCCGATGATCATGTGTGGCCAGTAATCACGCATGAAGTCGGAGGTCGAGATCAGGGCGCGGGTCAGCCAGGGCAGTTGCTGGCCGGTGTTCTCGAACACGGTGATCAGCTTGGGCACCACGTAGGCGAGCAGAAAACTCACCACGGCGATGGACATGACCGTCAGCACCACCGGGTAGAGTAGGGCCAGCTGCACCTTCTGGCGCATCATCTGGCGGTTTTCCGTGTAGTCGGCTAGGCGCTCCAGCACCAGATCCAGGTGCCCCGACTGTTCTCCGGCACGCACCGTGGCAATGTACAGGTTGTCGAACACATGGGGAAACTTCGCCAGGCCGTCGGCCAGCGAGTGCCCCTCGAGAATATGGCCGCGCACTGCCATCAGCAGGCTTTTCAGGCGTGGCTTGTCGGTCTGCTTGCCGGCGGTGGCCAGGGCATCGGCCAGCGGTGTACCCGAGCGCACCAGGGTGGCCAGCTGGCGGGTCACCAGTGCCAGGGCGGTGACACTGATACGGCTACGCAGCACGGAGCCGGAGGCCTGCTGTTTCTTTTCCCGTTGGCTGACCTCGACCACCTTGAGGGGGGTGAGATTCTGTTCACGCAGCTGCTGGCGGATCTGGCGTTCGCTGTCACCTTCCAGGACGCCCTTCTTCTCGGCGCCCCTGGGATTCAGCGCGGTGTATTCGTAGGCGCCCACGGCTATTTTTCCTGGGTCACGCGCAGCACTTCCTCGACGCTGGTTTCCCCGGCGAGGATGCGGCGTACGCCGTCGGCAAACAGGTTGGGGTGTGACTTGCGGACATGTGCTTCGATGTCCTGTTCACTGGCGCCGTCGTGGATCATGCTGCGCAGCACGTTGTCCACGTCCACCAGTTCGTAGATGCCGGTACGGCCGCGGTAGCCCTGCTGGTTGCATTCCCCGCAGCCCCTGGCCCGGTACAGGGTGGGGGGCGTGCCCTCGAGGTGCAGGGTTTCCATGTCCTTGTCATTGGCGGTGTAGGCTTCCTTGCAGCTCGGGCACAGGGTGCGCACCAGACGCTGGGCGAGAATGCCTTCGAGACTGGAGGATAGCAGGAAGGGTTCCACGCCCATGTCGCGCAGGCGGGTGATGGCGCCGATGGCGGTGTTGGTATGCAGGGTGGAGAACACCATGTGGCCGGTGAGGGAGGCCTGCACGGCGATGGTCACCGTGTCCAGATCGCGGATTTCGCCGACCATCACCACGTCGGGGTCCTGACGCAGGATGGCGCGCAGGCCGCGGGCGAAGGTCAGATCCACCTTGGTGTTGACCTGGGTCTGGCCGATGCCGTCCAGGTAGTATTCGATGGGTTCCTCGACGGTGAGGATGTTGCGGCTCTTGGTGTTGAGCTGGGTCAGCACTGCATACAGGGTGGTGGTCTTGCCCGAGCCGGTGGGGCCGGTTACCAGCACGATGCCATGGGGCCGGTAGATGATGCTGTCGAGCATCTCGCGGGTCTTGTCGGCCATGCCCAGGTGGCTTAGATTGAGGCGGCCGGCCTGCTTGTCGAGAATACGCAGTACCACCCGCTCGCCCTGGCCCGAGGGCAGGGTGGAGACACGGATGTCCACCGCGCGGCTGGCGATGCGCAGGGAGATGCGACCATCCTGGGGCAGGCGTTTCTCGGCGATGTCGAGGTTGGCCATGACCTTGATGCGCGAGACGATCAGCGGCGCCAGGCCGCGGTTGGGCTGCATGACCTCGCGCAGGACACCGTCGACGCGAAAACGCACCACCATGCGCGACTCGAAGGATTCGATGTGGATGTCCGAGGCGTTTTCGCGGATCGCCTGGGTGAGCAGGGCGTTGAGCAGGCGGATGATGGGCGCATCGTCCTCGCTTTCGATCAGATCCTCGGGCTCGGCCAGTTCCTGGGCCACGCTGTCCAGATCCAGGTCGAAGTCATCGCCCAGCTCCACGTCCTGAAAGGCCTGGTTGGAGCTTTCCTCATAGGACTGCTGCAGCAGTTGATCGAATTCTTCCTTGTTCACCTGACGGGGCCGCAGCGGCAGTTCGACAAAACGCTGGACTTCCTGCATCACCGCCGGTGAGACGCTGTCGCGGACCACCGTGTTGGCCATGCCGTCCTCGATGCTTTCCAGCAGGATGCCATGGCGGCGGGCAAAGGAAAACGGCAGACGCAAGGCCTGCGCCGCTGGCTGGGCGATATCGTCCTGGTGGTTGCTCACGGCATCTTCCATCAGTCGAGCGGATCCTGTGGTGGTTCAGGAATCTCTGTATGCCCCCCTCCCTTGGGAGTATAGCGAGGCGGCAGATCGGGCACGGGCTGGTATTCGGGCATGATGGGGATTTCCTGGTCGCTGAACAGGCTGATGCCCTTCTGGCTCATTTCCAGCTCCTTGCCGCGCAGGTAGTTGTATTTCCGCCCGGTGTGCTCGTTGAGGATGGCCTTGTTCTTGATGATCACCGGGTGGATAAAGGCCATCAGGTTGGTCTTGATCTTCTTCATGCGCTTGGTCTTGAACATCCAGCCGAGCACCGGGATATCACCGAGGCCGGGGATCTTCTGCGTGGCTTCGGTCAGGGCTTCGTCGATGAGGCCCCCAACCACCAGGATCTGGTCGTCTTCCACCATCACCGTGGTGGTCCAGGAACGCTTCTTGGTGATGACGTTGACGCCGATGCTGCTGTCGGAGAGGGCCGAGACTTCCTGGTCGATCTCCAGGCGGATGGCGTCGCCCTCGTTGATCTGAGGCTTGATTTTCAGGGTCAGGCCCACGTCCTCGCGCTGGATGGTCTGGAAGGGATTCTGCGGTGTGGTGCCGCCGCCGGTGTTGGCGTACTGACCTGTGACGAAGGGCACGGTCTGGGCGACCACGATGGTGGCTTCCTCGTTGTCCATGGTCATCAGCGAGGGGGTGGCCAGCACGTTGGAATTGGCATCACCGGCCAGGGCGCGGACCAGCATGCCGAACTCGGGCACGCCATTGCTGAACGAGCCGAGGCCAAAGCTCAGACCGGTGCCCACGGTGGGCGGGTCGGTGAGCAGACCGGGCAGGTTGCCGAAGTTGAGCACTCCGACCGGGCCGGTTTTGGAGCCACCGGCGGTGCCGTCGAGCACCCATTCCACACCCAGCTCGGAGCTTTTTTCATACGAGACTTCGGCAATCACGGCTTCCACCAGTACCTGCTGGCGGCGGATGTCCAGTTGCGAGACCACACGGCGCAGCTTGCGCAGGATGGCCGGTGGGGCATTGATGATTAGGGCGTTGCTCGATTCATCGGCAAGAATGTTCACGTTATTCTGGACACCCCTGGGGCTGGGGGTCTTCTTGACCCTGCCTTTGCTCGTCAGGGTCTTGCTCACGCCGGTAAGCACATTGAGCAGATCCTTGGACTTGGCATATTTGAGATAGATGACCGTGGTGTCGCCGCCCACATCCAGCGGGGTATCCAGATGCAGAATCAGGGCGCGCATGCGCAGGCGCTTCTGCTTGTCACCGCCGAGCAGGATGCTGTTGGTGCGGTCATCGGCCACCATCAGGTAGCTGGAGGCGGCATCCTTGGCGCCGGGTTTTTGCAGCTGCTTGATGATCTTGACGATTTCAGAGGCGGTGGCGTGTTCGAGCTTGATCACTTCCACTTCGTCATTCACGGCCTGGTCGATTCGGTGGATGATTTGCAGCAGGCGGGCAATATTGGCGCCGCTGTCGGAAATGATCAGCACGTTGGACTGGGTATAGGCGGCCAGGTGGCCACGCTGGGGCACCAGCGGGCGCAGGATGGGTACCAGCTGGGCGGCATTGACATACTTGATCTGGATGACCTGGGTGACCATCTGATCGCCATCCTTGCGAGAGGCATGGGTGGTGGTCTGGATGCTGTCCTGCTTGGCGTTGACCTCGGGGACGATCTTGATGACGTTGGTGCCGGGAATGGTGGCAAAGCCGTGGACCTTGAGCAGCGAGATGAACACCTGGTAGACCTCGTCCTTGCTCATGGCATGGTGGGTGATGACCGTGACCTTGCCCTTGACTCGCGGGTCGACGATGAAGTTCTTGCCGGTCAGCTTGGCCACCGCATTGATCACCTGGGTGATGTCCGTGTTGGCAAAGTTGAGGGTCAGTTGCTCGTCCTCTTCGGCAAGTGCATTGTGGCCACTGAACAGCAGGAGCAGCAGGGCCACCAGGATCGGGATAAAGGCGGGGCGTCGTGTGTTTTGCATAGTTGTCATGTTTTTATTGTCGTGCACTAGTTCAGGTTGATCATGATGGTTTGATCAACACCGTTGCGGCGGATATCCAGGCTCAACTGGGGGGCGTTCTGGATGTCTTTCATCAGATTCATCATGGCGTGCATGTCGGTGACCGGCTGGCCATTGACCGCAGTAATGATGTCCTGGGGCTGCAGCCCCAGTTCCTGCATGGCCTTGCGATCATTATGGCGGAAATAATAGCCCTCGATGCTGCCATCCTTGCCAATCACCGGTGTGATGCGGATATTCTTCCAGAGTTCCTGCGGGTTGCTGCGCAGTTGCTGGCGTATTTTTTGTACCCGCTGGCCACCGGAAGCCTGCTGAACCCGGCCGGGACTACGCCTGGCGGGTCTGGATTTCCTGTTCCTGGCCTGTTTGCCGATGTCGGCCTGCTTGATTTTGAGCGGCAGGGTTTCGAGCTGGCCGGCACGGGACAGGATCACCCGATCCGCATAGATCTGATGAACCGTGGCGCCACCGGGCAGCTTGTCGCCGGGGGCATAGACCTTGGCCGGCTTGCCCTTCTCGGCAATGATGGCCAGCGAATTGCCCATCTTGTCCGAGGCGAGTAGCCCCTGCAGGGTCAGGCTCAGACGGGTTTCCGGGGCATCCACCGGCTTGTCAGTGGCAGGGGGCGGAGCGGCGGCCGTTTCGCCCGCCTTGCCAAACAGGTGCAGACGGGACACCTTGGCCAGTTTCGGCGTCGATTGCACCGCCGTGGGGGACGTCGTGCTGGTCCTGGGGGCGGGGGGGGGCTGGATCTGGGGCTGATAAATGATCTGCCAGGTCAGCCGTGCCGCAGACCAGCTGATCAGCAGGATCAGCAATACCATCACCGCGCTGGCGAGGCGGGCATTGGTCTGTGGATTCTGCAGCAGGCGCTGGGCAAACTGCTCCGCCTGCTTGGTAAAATCAGCGAAAAAATTATCGACCGTAACTGACATATTCTGATTTGCGAGACCTTGTCTTTTTGTCGTTCTCATCCGAATTCTTCGACAAGACCAGCAAGCTGTTGATTGTCTAAGATAAATTCAGAACCTGACATCATACCTGTTCTGTATGACAATCAGAAGGTAATTCGGACGCGGAAATGACCGGGACGGCAGGAAAATCTCAATAAAAGTTAGTATAGATATGGACATTTTGCCTGAAATTGCCGCTATAAACCCTGAAATGCCGGCTCCGCCGTATGAAACAGGAACAGAAACACACATGGCCATATTAATAATGCGGAATATGATCCTTGTTGCCAGACACCCGTCATACCATGGGGCCAGTTATCTTGACTGTTCCCGGCATTCCCGCAGGGCGAGCTGCGGGCTGAGAACAGGCGCACCCTGAGCCCGTGAAGAATAACATCAGCCGAACCCTCCTTGCCATCGAAGCCGTCATGCTTTGTCTGGCATTATCGCTGCGGATGGTCCTTTGGCTGGTTCCTGCCACTATCCGGTTTTTCGCTGAAAACCTCCATGAACCTCCGGCCACAACCTTTTCCGGTTCCTTGCCTGCACCAGCGTGTCGGGCAGGGGCCCGGCGTATAACCGGCCGCATGATCTTGCCCTGAGAAGGGGCAGGCAAAATCCTCAGGAATCGGCACACATGATAATATGGCCGGATGCGTGTAATAAAAAAATGTTCCACAGGCCTTCGTTCAGGGCTTTGCTTCGCTTTGCTCCTGCTGGTATCTGCCACGAACAGCTACAGTCAGACGAAGCCGGGTTCGACGGCCAGCAGCGATGCTGAAATCATCGGCACGGTCCGCTTTCTTACCCTGCGTAACCGAACCGGCAGCAACGAGGCTGACGAATACTTTGGGGGGGAGCGCGACATCCTGCGTGCAGGCGAATGCCAGTTGACGACCACTCCGCTGGCATCAATGAAATTCATCGCAGAGAATGTCCCGTTTTACGTCCCCGATGAAGTCGTCGATCTCGATGCCGTGCGCGAAGTGCCGCTGCAGACTTTCTGGCAGGACATCAGGCGCTCGGCTGCAGGCCGGCGTCCCCTGCTCTATGTGCATGGCTTCTATATCGGCTTCGAGCGGAGCTGCAAGCGGGCTGCACTGTTTCAGAACAACCTGGATCTGGCCGGGCGCATGGTGCTGTTCAGCTGGCCATCGGACGGGGTGATCATCAATTATATCCAGGACGAGGCCGACCTGTACTGGAGCGTGAAACCCATCAGGGAAACCCTGGCCGACATGGCAAGCCGTTTTGGCAACGGCAAGATCGATGTGGTCGGTCACAGCCTGGGTTCACGGGGTCTGGTGATGGCACTGGCGGCACTGGCCGAGGCCGGGGGCAATGAGCCGCCCCTGTTCAACCAGCTGGTGCTGATCGCGCCGGATATCGATGCCGGTATCTTCAAACAGTATCTGGCCGAGATCCGCCCCCTGGTAAAGCGCATCACCCTCTATGTGTCGGCCAACGACAATCCGCTGGCCATTTCCCGTGAACTGCATGGCCATCCGCGTCTGGGCGAGACCGGTGAACATCTCAATGGTCTGGATGGGGTGGAGATCATCGATGTCTCCAATATTCCGGTGCGCTATATTTCTGGCCATGTCTACCATCTGTATCACCAAACTGTCATCAGAGATCTGGAACAGCTCATCAATCACAACAGGCCTGCAGCCCAGCGCAGCAATCTCAAGTTGCTCAATAAGGGTTACTGGCAACTGCAGGCAGAAAACTGAATCTCCCGGAACCTCAAGGAGCAAAACACCATGGATACAGCCAGATTGATCCTTCGGCGTGAAGACATCGCAAATATGCACGGGGAGGATCGCGTGCATTTTCTCAACCCCAATGCGGTCTGGAACCGCAAGTCCCTGGGGGATCTGACAGGACTGGAGCACCTGGGTGTGCACATTCCAGGAATTGAGGGGTCGGACCAAGCTAACTTGTTGTATTTGCAAAAGATAAAGCTTGATATGGTGCCTGGATGAGTCTTAAATGGCCTGTTTTGGCTGCAAAATGGTTTTGTTACCTGTTCCGGGGCAGCGACAGACAAACGGCTTTGGCAGATTCCGGCTCAAGTTGTGAAAATGGCCGGCAGAGGGAGGTCGATGGGTGTGTCTTTCGAGGCAGGCTGACATGAGGCTCGGTGCGGTTGTTGATCGGTCAGAGCCGGGCCGGTTCGTGAAGGCTTCCTGTTCTATACTGTAGACATGTCGACACATAGGCCGTGAAGACAATCCTGCGACGACCGCATCAGGAGAAGTACTCGTGAAAGACATAGCGTGGAGCGACGTGCTCAGTGTGGGGAACGATGAGATCGATGAAGATCACCACAGGCTGATTGAACTGTTCAACATGCTCAATCATTCGGTAAGCGAAGGGGAGGATCCGGAATATCTGGCAGCGATACTCGATGAGCTG
Source organism: Gammaproteobacteria bacterium (assembly GCA_024275915.1). Classification (GTDB taxonomy): domain Bacteria; phylum Pseudomonadota; class Gammaproteobacteria; order UBA6429; family Thiohalophilaceae; genus JAJRYG01. The sequence goes on along the minus strand of JAJRYG010000028.1, from coordinate 6,885 downwards.
ATCAATTGTACGATCTGGCATTTCAGCCACGAAGAACGGCTGATGATAAAATATGGTTATGAAGGGCTTGCAGAGCACAGGGCAGAGCATCAGGAATTGATCGAAAGTGTCAAGGCACTGAAGCAGAAGATCCTGCAGGCGGGTAACCAGGTACCGGAGGAGGATCTCGAAGACCTGGAACACTGGTTGACCGGGCATATTCTGGCGACCGACATGAAGCTGGGCTCCTATCTTGCCGAGGTGACATAGCCCGACTCCGGGAACGATGGTGGCCGTTGTCGAAGGCTAAATAGCAGGGGTATGGGAGCCCCGTGCGCCTCCTGCGTCTTTATCTGCCAGTTCGCTGTTCGAGCCGTCAGCCCTCATTGCCCGAGGCGATGGCTTCGGCCGGAAGTGTGATGGTGAAACGGGTCAGCTCAGGGCTGGAGCTGACCTCGATACTGCCGCCGTGAGCCAGGATGATGGATTTGACGATGGCCAGTCCCAGGCCGGTACCGTTTTGCTGACGGGAGGGATCGACCCGGTAGAAACGATCGAAAAGTCGTGGCAGGTGTTCGCTGGCTATCTGCTTGCCCGGATTTTCGAACACGATCTTTACCCTGGCATCTGTGGTGTTGACAAGTTTTACATGAACAGCGCCGCCTTCCGGAGTATGGCGGATGGCATTGGCCAGCAGGTTGTTCAGGGCTCGCTGCAGCATGGCGGCATCCCCGCGTATTTTCGCCTGACCCTCGCTGATGAGTTTGACATCACGTTCATCAGCCCAGGCTTCGTAGTAGTCGAACAGGTTTTCTACCGTATCGGTGAGATCCACCCACCTGTCGTCAGAGATGCAAAGTCCATGGTCTGCCTGGGCCAGGAACAGCATCTCGCTGATCATCTGTGCCATGCGTTCGTATTCCTCGATGTTAGAGTAGAGTACTTCACGGTATTCATCACAGCTGCGTGCCTGGGACAGGGCCACTTGGGTCTGGGTCATCAGGCTGGTTACCGGGGTGCGCAGTTCGTGGGCAATGTCAGCAGAAAAATTCGACAGGCGCAAAAAGGCCTCTTCCATGCGTTCGAGCATTTCGTTGAAGGAAAGTGCAAGGTCGGTGAGCTCCCGTGGTACGGTTTGCGGTGACAGCCGGGTGTTCAGTTCATTGGCACTGATGCGGCGGATCTGCGCGACGATATTCCGCAGCGGGGCGTGGCCCTGACGCACCGCAATCCAGCCCATGAGGCTGGTGATGGCGATGCCACTGGCGATCATCAGCCACAGGGTGTGGCGGAAGCCGTCGAGAAAACGCCGGTGGTGATCGATGGGCACCGCCACGGCAATGCGGTAACTCGGCCCACCAGCCGGCGTCCTGGCAAGCAGTTGACGGATGAGTACCCGGTAGTGGTGCTGGCCATCGCTCCAGCTGTGAATCCCCTGATCGCGGGCCGATTTGTCCACTGCGAGTCGTGACAGGTTCGGGCCATGGCTGGCATAGAGGGGCTGTCCCCGGGCGTCGCTGATGAACAGCGAGGCTCCATGATGCCCCACCAGGATATCGTCAAAGCGGCGTTTGAGCGAGGCAAGCTCCTGGGTGGCCAAATCGGACAACAGGGCCTGCTCCACGACCTGGGCGACTATCTCCAGTTCACGGGTATCCTCGGCCACAAAGTGGCGTTCGATCGAGTCCTCGATGAACCAGCCGAAAATGGAGAACACCACCACGGCGGCAACGCCAAACAGCAGACTGAGGCGCAGGCTGAGCGAAATCGGCCGATGCATGAGAAGGCTTAGCCCTCGTCCGGCAGGTCGAGCATGTAGCCCATGCCGCGCAGGGTATGGATCAGCCGGGGTTCGAAGTCATCGTCGACCTTGGCACGCAGCCGGCGAATGGCGACATCGATGACATTGGTATTGCTGTCGAAGTTCATGTCCCAGACCTGGGAGGCGATCAGTGAGCGGGGCAGGACCTCGCCCTGGCGGCGTACCAGCAATTCGAGCAGGGCAAATTCCCGCGCGGTCAGATGGATGCGTTTTCCCGCCCGGGAGACCCGGCGGCGCAACAGGTCGAGTTCGAGGTCGGCAACCCTGAGGGTGGTTTCACTCGCCGGGCTGGCGCCGCGGCGCAACAGGGTTCGGACCCGGGCCAGCAGTTCGGCAAAGGCAAACGGCTTGACCAGGTAGTCGTCGGCCCCGAGCTCCAGACCCCGGACCCGGTCTTCCACCGTGTCACGGGCGGTGAGAAACAGCACCGGCACCATTTTGCCCGCCTCGCGCAGGGATCTGAGAATCCGCCAGCCGTCGATGTCGGGCAGCATGACATCGAGGATGATCAGATCGTGGTCGCCAGTCATGGCCAGATGATGGCCGTCCAGACCGCTGCGAACCAGATCCACCATGAAGCCGGCTTCACTGAGCCCCTGTTTCAGGTAATCACCAATCTTGCTTTCGTCTTCGACGATTAGAAGTTTCATTGCAAAATCAGTATACCCCGTGTGGGCAGGAGAAAAGAACAGCAAGCTGACCCGCACCCGGATGACAGGTTCATTACACGATTGTAATGAACCTGTCACTGGTGGGAAAGCCAGTCACTGCTATCTTTAGCTCCAACATGCCATTCATGTTCAACAGGGCGAAATACTTCGCTGGAGGATGCAGCAATGAACAAACCCGATTCCCGCGCTTTCCCCGCTGTTACCGATCCGGCACGCCGCCGATTTGTGCAGGGCCTGGCCGTCGGCGGAATCGCGCTGGGCGCGGGTTCTCTGCTATCGCCTCTGCGAGCCGAGGAACTGGCCTGGACACGTACGGGCATGGCGCCAGTCCTTTCTGGCACCGAATTCAATCTGGTCATCGCCGAGACCGCCGTCAACTATACGGGCAAGCCGCGCATGGCCACCACCGTCAACGGCTCGATTCCGGCCCCCATCCTGCGCTGGCGTGAAGGGGATACGGTGACCATCCGTGTCACCAATCGCCTTGATGTCTCCACTTCGATTCACTGGCATGGCATCATCCTGCCTTACCAGATGGACGGGGTGCCGGGGGTCAGCTACACGGGTATCGCCCCAGGCGAAACCTTCGTCTACCGTTTCAAGGTCGGCCAGTCGGGCACCTACTGGTATCATTCCCATACAGGCTTTCAGGAACAGACGGGCATCTATGGTGCCATCATCATCGACCCGGCGGAAGGTAACCGCATCCGTGCCGATCGGGACTATGTGGTGCAGCTGTCCGACTGGACCGACGAAGATCCCATGAAGGTCTTCGCCAAGCTCAAGAAGCAGAGCGACTACTACAACTACAACGAGATCACCACACCCGACTTCTTCCGTGACGTGGCAGACATGGGCTGGGCCGCTGCCTGGGAAAAACGGCGCATGTGGAACAGCATGCGCATGAGTCCCACCGACCTGGCGGATATCTCTGCCTATACCTACACCTTCCTGATGAATGGCACTGCCCCGGCGGGCAACTGGACCGCTCTGTTCAAGCCCGGCGAGAAGATACGCCTGCGTTTCATCAGCAGTGGCACCCAGAGTTTCTTCGACGTGCGCATCCCCGGGCTGAAGATGACCGTGGTACATGTAGACGGTGTGGATGTGGAACCGGTGACCGTGGATGAATTCCGTTTCGGTCCCGGTGAAACCTATGACGTGATCGTTCAGCCCGAAGACGATCGGGCCTACACCCTGTTTGCCCAGTCCATGGATCGTACCGGCTATGCCCGGGGCACCCTGGCGCCTCACTCAGGCATGAGTGGCAAAGTGCCGGAAATGGACAAGGCGCAATGGCTGAGCATGGCCGACATGATGGGCAGCATGGGTCAGGGTGGCATGTCCGGTATGGAGCACGGCATGCAAGGTATGGACATGGGGGCGGCAAGCAACAAGGTTCATGTGCGCCATGCACGTAGTGAATATGGTCCCAGTGTCGACATGCGTGTCGATACACCACGTGTCAATCTCGATGACCCCGGCATCGGTCTGCGCAACAATGGCCGGCGCGTCCTCACCTATGCCGATCTGCACACCATTGGCGGCCCTCTCGATGCCCGCGGTGCCGAACGGGAGATCGAATTGCACCTGACCGGCAACATGGAACGCTACACCTGGTCCCTCGATGGTCTGGAATTTGGCAAGTCGACGCCGGTGCACTTTCGCCATGGTGAGCGACTGCGCGTCATCCTGCACAACGACACCATGATGACCCACCCCATGCACCTGCACGGCATGTGGAGCGAACTGGAAAGTCCCGATGGCAAGTTCATGGCGCGCCGCCATACCATCAGTGTACAACCGGCGCAGCGAGTCAGCTTTCTCGTCACGGCCGATGCCCTGGGCCGCTGGGCCTGGCACTGCCATCTTTTGTACCACATGGATGCGGGCATGTTCCGCGAAGTGGTAGTGGCCTGAGACCGTGGTTAGAAGATTCTGGAGAGTGCAATGATGAACAGACAAAGCCTGCTCTTGATTGGCATCACCATGTTGCTGCCTGGACTGTCACCGGTCTGGGCTCAGCAGGACATGGGCAAGATGAAAATGGAGCAGGCCGGTGGCAGCAGGCCCGCCATGCAGGGTGGTCCACCACCTGCCGATGCCCGGGATCCCCATTCCTATTCGGACGGCTACGATTTTGGCGACATTCCCCGCCCGGTGTTTGCCGACGAGCACAACTTCGGCTCCCTGCTGGTGGACCGGCTCGAAGGTGTCAGGAGCAGTGCCAGTGACGACACTGCCCTGGTCTACGATCTGCAGGCCTGGTACGGCCGCGACTATGATCGCGTGCAACTGAAGGCCGAGGGTGACGTGGTCGGTGGCCGGCTGGAAGATGCCAGCACCGAGTTGCTGTGGAGCCATGCCGTGGCAACCTACTGGAATACCCAGCTGGGTCTGCGCTATGACAGCGGCGAGGCACCCGACCGCAGCTGGCTGGCTTTCGGCGTGCAGGGGCTGGCCCCCTACTGGTTCGAGGTCGATGCCACGGGCTACTTTGGCCAGGATGAACGCTGGGGCTTCAACCTGGAGGCCAGCTATGAGTGGCTGTTCACCCAGAAGCTGATCTTGCAGTCCCGCTTCGAAACCGACTTCTACAGTAAGCAAGATCCTCAACGGGGCCTGGGCAGCGGCCTGACGGACATGAGCCTGGGCTTTCGTCTGCGTTACGAGTTCCGTCGTGAGTTTGCCCCCTACCTGGGTGTCGAATGGGCACACAAGACAGGTGATACGGCCGAGCTGGCGAGACTGGCCGGCCAGGATGTTCGGGAAACGCGCTACCTCGCCGGCGTGCGTTTCTGGTTCTAGAACGATGTTGAAAAAGTCCTTGCCGGGACTTTTTCAACACCCGGACGGAAAACCCGGTTTTACGTTTACTGACAGTTTCAATGACAGGCCGTCATTGAAAATGGCGGTGCTTCCCTGCACCGCACACAGGCTGTCGAATAACGGCGTTTTTCAACAGCCTGTTAAATTTACATTAACCAAAGAGATGATGAAATGAAAAAAATGATATCGATTTTACTGCTTGGTACCCTTCCCATGCTGGCTCAGGCCAGTGGTGATCATGGTCACAGCGGCCATGACATGGCTAACAGTGGGCACAGCATGGAACACCAGCAGGGTGGTCATGACATGGCAGGCATGTCACACGACGAACATGAAGCTGCTGCAGGTCGTCCCGGTGATGCATCGAAGGTAACACGCACCATCAAGGTTTCCATGAACAATACCATGCAGTTCACGCCCAACCGGATGAAATTCAAGGCTGGCGACACCGTGCGCTTCGAGGTGAGTAACTCGGGCAAGATCCGCCACGAAATGGTCATCGGTACCATGAGCGAACTCAAGGAACATGCCCAGATGATGCGCAAAATGCCCGGCATGAAACACGACGAGGCCAACATGATTTCCCTGGCACCGGGTCAGAAGGGTGAAATGATCTGGCAGTTCGACAAGGCCGGCTCCTTCGATTTTGCCTGCATGGTGCCAGGTCATCTTGAAGCCGGTATGACAGGCAGGATCGTCGTCAGGTAAACGCTGCTTTTCCTGCCAAAACTGCAGGTAGAACAGCCTGACTGAAAAAGCCCCTCGAATTGGTGAGGGGCTTTTATGGTAGTAGTGTCAGGCTGAAACAGAAGAATCAAGCAACAAGTTGAACGTTTTCTATTACATCGACCCTGGTAACGGAGAAAATGCCATGAAAAAAATCCTTTCCATTTTTCTGATCAGCACCCTGCCCGTGTTCGCCTTTGCCGGCAACGATCACGGCCACAGGGACAACGATGACCACCATGATACCCAGCAGGGCCAGAAGCAGGGGGGGGATGCCAGACGGACAGGCAACGCTTCAGGCCAGAAGGGTTCTGGTGCAGACTCTGGCAACGATACGAAAAAGCAGGACGAACACGACGACGATGCTCACGATCACAAGCACGAGGATTGAGATGCAAGATGAAAGATACAGGCACAGGAAGGTGGGAATAAGACTCCCCTTGTCTCAAGTGCAGGGCTCATGTACAACGAGCCCAGCCTGACTTGTATCTTGCATCTTCAACATCCTGTTAAGGACAACCTGGTTCGAGTGTCTGGAATGCACTGGGGTGTGTTGCATGGATGAAACCATCACGAAGGGTTCCCTCTCCCTCCGGGAGAGGGGGTGAGGGAATCGAAACGACTAAGAACCTTGGCGCGCGTACCGCGTCGGCAAGCAATGCAGAACGTCTACTGCTGGAAACACATGCGTCACCGTCAGCCAATGGGCTTGAAGTTTCGATGCCAAGGGCTTCATTGAGCCCTGTATTGTTGATTTTGTTTGCCCGGATGCCAAATTGATCATCGAAGCCGATGGCGGACAATAGGCTGAACAAATCGCCTGCGATGCCATACGAACAACCCGGCTGGAAGCAATGG
>JAJRYG010000027.1 GCA_024275915.1 Gammaproteobacteria bacterium | reverse complement strand
GAACATGTCTACAACCGTGAGCTGGTCGAATTCTATCTGACAGATCAGGCGATCCCTCTGCCCGCTTGCCCCTCGCCCCCTTACCTGGAACTGGACGAGAAATCCCTTGCCCTCACTCGCCAGGACTTTTTAGCCCAACAGGCTGTAGAGGGGAACAGAAAACTGGTTTTCATTCATCCCGGCAGCGGTGGCTCGGCCAACAACCTGAGTATTTCACAATTCGCCCGGCTGGCCCATGCCCTTGAACTTCCCGCCCACTGGCAGCTGGTGATCAGTGCCGGTCCCGGTGAACAGCAACATGCCGAAGAGCTGGCCAAACTGACCCGTTCCCTGGCGCCAGTCGTCTATCATTCCACCGAGGGCCTGGCGGCCTTCAGCCGGCATCTGGCCCTGGCCGATCTGTTCATCAGTGGCTCCACCGGCCCCCTGCACATGGCCGGTGCCCTGGATGTGCCCACCGCGGCCTTCTATACCCGGCGGCGCTCGGCCACGTCCCTGCGCTGGCAGACGCTCAACTCGCAACAACGGCGTCTGGCCTTCACGCCACCCGAAACCGCCGCACCGGAAGACATGCAAAGCATCGACATTCCCCGTGCTGCGGCGTCAATCCGCCACACCTTCCTTTGCCGTTGAGCCCGCCGCCTGCTGGCGCACCCACAGATCCGCGTACTTGACGAAGGTGGAGTGTGCCGACAACACCGCCAGCAGGAAGCCCTGCCTGCCATCGAGAAAACCGGCTCGCAATACATACATGCGCAAAAAGCAGACGGCACCATGAGCCAGCCCCTCCAGTAACCGCACCCGCTTGCCCTCGGCCTGTTTTTGCCGGGCCCATTCCTCCGCGTAGTGGGCCGACTTGGTCAGGTAGTGGGCCATGTCGCTGTAGGTGTAATGGATCAGATCCCCTGCCAGATATTCGGTCGTCATTCCTGCATCCATCTGCAGTTTTTCATGCACCCGCTCATCACCGTAACGGCCTCGCTGGCGGGGGTACAGGCGGATCACGTAGTCGGGATACCAGCCACTGTGGCGAATGAAGCGGCCAAACACCCAGGACAGCCGCGGCAAGGCATAGACCCGGTCCTGATCGTTGTTCTGCACCACGGTTTCGATGGCCCGGCGCAGTTCAGGCGTGACCCGTTCGTCGGCATCGATGACCAGGATCCAGTCGCCGCTGGCCTGTTGCTGGGCACGCTGGCGCTGCACGCCAAAGCCCTGCCAGTCGCTGTCCACGAACACCTTGTCGGTGTACTGCCGGGCGATGGCCAGGGTATCGTCCGTACTGCCCGAGTCCAGCACCACGATCTCGTCGGCCCAGTGGACAGATTGCAGGCAGTCGCGCAGCAGTTGTGCCTCATTCCTGACAATCAGCACCACCGAGAGCGTCGCCCTGTTGCTTGTGGCCATCATGCCTTTTCGTCCGGCAACGTTGCCTGCAAAACCGTTTCGGTACTGATGTCTTTCAGGCAGCGGGTGTGGCCCTGGGGACATTCCCTCTTGAAGCAGGGACTGCAGTCGAGTTCCAGCCAGAGGACGGTGGCGGCATCGCTCAGGGGCGGGGTGTAGCGGGGGCTGGAGGAGCCGTAAAGGGCGGTGACGGGGATGCCGGTGGCGCAGGCCATGTGCATCAGTCCCGAGTCGTTGCTCACCGCCTGCTGGCACAGGGCCAGCAGATCCACGGCATCTTCCAGGCGGGTCTGGCCGGCCAGGTTGCGGCCGTGGCCAAGCGCCTTGACGATCTGCTCGCCGACGGCCCGGTCCCTGTCGGAGCCCAGCACCCAGACCGTGCGGCCGGCGTCTTCCAGCTGCCGGGCCAGTTGCCGCCAGTGCGCCAGCGGCCACTGCTTGGCCGGGCCGTATTCGGCGCCGGGCAGCAGGGCCACAACGGGCCGGGTGCAATCCAGCCCCAACCTGTCCAGCAGCGCCTGCTGGTTGGCCGCATCGATGCGCAGGCGCGGAAAGGGTATGGCCGGCGGCAGGGGGGTGCCGGCGGGCTGACCCAGGGCCACCTGGCGCTGTACGGTCTGGCTGAGCACGGCCTTGTCCAGGGGGCGCATGTCGTTGAGCAGGCCGTAGCGCATCTCGCCCCGGTAGCCGGTGCGCACGGGAATGCGGGCAAAAAAGGGCACCAGTGCCGACTTGAAGGAGCGGGGAATGACGATGGCGCGGTCGTAGTGCTTGGCGCGCAGGATCCGGCCTAGGCGGTAGCGCTCGCCCAGGCCGAACTGGCCGTGGCCCGCGGCCAGGCTGATCCCTTTGTGCACCTCGGGCATGCGCGCCACCAGGGGCAGGGACCAGGCGGGGGCCAGCACGTCGATGCGGGCCTTTGGGTATTGCTGCCGGAGGCTGATGAACAGGCTCTGCGCCATCACCATGTCGCCCACCCAGGCGGGGCCGACGATCAGGTAACGGGGCGCAGCGTCGGCAGGCATTACTGACCGAGCAGGCGTTCGACGATGGCGACGTTCTCCCGCAGGTGCTGCGGGTTGATGGTGCCGGTGATCATGGCGCTGATCCCGGCATGCCGGAACACGTATTCCATGGCCGCTTCGATGCCGCCACCTCCGGCGGACTTGTCCGCATGGCCGCTCTGCAGGCCCTTTTTCACCAGCACGCCCTTGTTCAGTTCGTGGGCCCGCTGTATGACGGGCTTGTCGTAGGTGTCCACGGGATTGCAGGTGGCCATCACCACATCGGTGTTTTCCACCACCCACAGGCCGCCCTCGGTGGTCTTGGTGGACATGCCATAGGCGCGCAGCAGGCCTTCTTCCTTGAGCTCGGCCAGGGTATCGAGCACGCCTTCGTGCTCGATGATATGCATGTCGTTGCCGTCGGAATGCACCAGCACTATGTCCACCCAGTCCCGGCCCAGGCGCTGGAGGCTGCGCTGTACGCTCATGCGTGTGTGCCGGGGGGAAAAGTCGAAGCGGGACTGGCCGTTTTCGAAGATCTCACCCACCTTGGTGACGATGACCCAGTCGTTCCTGTCCGGCAGCAGCCGGCCCAGGCGTTCCTCGCTGTTGCCGTAGGCCGGGGCCGTGTCCACCAGGTTGAGGCCCAGCTCGCTGGCCAGCGCCAGCAGGTCGCGCACGGCGGCATCATCGGGGATCCTGAAGCCCGAAGGGTATTTGACCTGCTGGTCACGGCCGATCTTGACCGTACCCAGTCCCAGAGGGCTGAGCCGGATGCCGGTGTCGCCCAGGTTTCTCAGTTCCATGGCGTGTCCTCCTGCCAGGGTAAGGGTGAAACGGATGGATGGGGGCAAGGCGCCAGCGCCTCGGCAAAGCCGGCGTCCGGCTGCGGTGCCAGGCCGTCCTGCTGCAGGATGGCCTCGATGCGGTCGGCCAGCACCGGCGCCAAGGCCAGCTTGGTGGGCCAGGCGGTGATCACCCGGTCCTGCTGCTCGGCGAACACGTCGTCGGGCAGGCGGCCGCTGCCCTGGGCCACCTCGGCGCGCTCGATGGGCAGGGCTCGCCACTGGCAGGTAGAAAAGTCCACCCAGGGAAACAGGGCGGCCAGTTCGGCGCGTGCCGCGGCGATCTGTGCCTCGGCACTACGCCCCACGCCCTCCTCCGCCAGCTGGCCGCCCAGGTACCAGACGGTGCGGCCGCTGGCATCTTTCGCGCTGTTGATGGTGACGCGCGGGGTGGCCGAGGAGCCCAGGCAGTGGGCGTAGATCCCGGGCAGCTCGCCGCGCAGGGCCACCATCTGCAGGGGGCGCAGCTGCATCTGCGGCTCGCTGCGGCCAAGGCCCTGCAGCAGTTCGGCATTGCCCTTGCCGGCGGTGAGCACCAGCCTTCGGGCATGAACGGTGATGGCCGGCTCGGCCAGCTCCACCACGCAGGGGTCACCGGCGCGCAGGCGCATCTGGCCACGGCTGTGCAGCATGACATCCCGGTGGGGCCCGGCCAGGGCCTGGAGCAGGGAACCCACCTCCAGCACCGGCTCGTTGAGTTCATAGACCTGGCCGGCAAAGGCCGGGTTGCGAAACAGTTCGGGATAATCTTTTGCTTCCAGGGCCCGGGTGCGGCTGCGCATCAGCCTGCTGGCAAAAAAGCCGGCCAGGCGCGAGCCAAGGCTGGCGGTGGACCACAGGTACTGGTGCTCGGCCAGCACCTCCACGGCACGCAGATCCAGCTCGCCGTGGCCCTGCAGACAGGCCCGCCAGTGCTCGGGCATCTTCGCCACCATGTGGGCGGCCTCGCTCATCTTGCCAGTGAGGGCGTACTTGGTGCCACCGTGGATGATGCCCTGGGAATAGCGGGTCTGGCCCTGGCCCAGGGCACCGGTTTCGATGAGCAGGGCGCGCCAGCCCCGGGCACGCAGGCGGGCCAGCAGCCAGAGGCCGGCGATGCCGCCGCCGAAGATCACCAGGTCTGCGTCGATGTGCCGGGGGCAGTCGTTCATAGATTCAGTCGGATTTTTCGCTGGCGCGGATTTCGCCGATGATGCGGGTGGTGGAAACGTTGTCCACGTAGGTCAGGGCCAGCACTTCGCCGCCGGCCTTGCGTACGCAGTCTCCGCCGGGAATCCTGTCGGGATCGTTGTCGCCGCCCTTGACCAGCAGATCCGGCAGCACCCGGCAGATCAGCCGGGTGGGCGTGTCCTCGTCGAAGCCCACCACCCAGTCCACGCAGTCCAGTGCCGCCAGCACCCGCATGCGCCGCGCCTGGGTGTTGACGGGCCGGTCCTCGCCCTTGAGGCGCTTGACCGAGGCGTCGTCGTTGACCGCGACGATCAGCCGGTCGCCCAGCCGCGCCGCCTGCTCCAGGTAAGTGACATGACCGGCATGGAGGATGTCGAAGCAGCCGTTGGTCATGACCACCTTCTCGCCGTGGGCACGGGCTTCTTCCACCAGGGCCACCAGGCGGTCTTCGTCCACCACACCCTGCTCCACCTCGCTCTGGTCGCGCAGGGCGTGGCGCAGCTCGTCCACCGAGACCTTGGCGGTACCCAGCTTGGCCACCACGATGCCGGCGGCCAGGTTGGACCAGGCGGTGGCATCCTCCAAGGCCTCGCCGGCGGCCAAGGCCGCGGCCAGTACCGAGATCACCGTGTCACCGGCGCCGGTGACGTCGAACACTTCCCGTGCCAAGGTAGGCAGGTGCAGGGCCTTGCGGCCCTTTTGCAGCAGGGTCATGCCCTTTTCGCTGCGGGTGATGAGCAGGGCCTGCAGGTCCAGCTCATCCATCAGGGCCTCGCCCTTTTCCACCACCTCCGGATCCGAATGGCAGACGCCGACGATGGTCTCGAATTCGTGCATGTTGGGGGTGATGAGGGTGGCGCCGCGGTAAATGCGAAAATCGCTGCCCTTGGGATCTACCAGCACCGGCACGCCGGCGGCGCGGGCCTGTTCGATGAAGGCCCGGGTCTGTGCCAGGGTGCCCTTGCCATAGTCGGACAGCACCACCACGGCGGCCTGCTGCAGGGCCCGCTCGAAGCGCGCCAGCAGGGCCTGAGGGTCCTGTTGATGAAAGCCGTCCTCGAAGTCCAGGCGAATGAGCTGCTGGTGACGCGACAGCACCCGCAGCTTGGTGATGGTGGCCGAGTCGGCCAGGGTTTCGAAGTCACAGTCCACGCCGTGATCCTCGAGGATCTCCTGCAGGGCCGTACCGGCCTCGTCGCGTCCAGTAAAACCCAGCAGGCAGGCCCGGGCGCCAAGGGCGGCGATGTTGAGGGCCACGTTGCCGGCCCCGCCGGGGCGCTCCTCGGCATCATTGACGTGTACCACGGGCACCGGCGCCTCGGGGGAGATGCGCGAGGTGTCGCCGTGCCAATAGCGGTCCAGCATCAGGTCGCCCGTCACCAGCACCCTGGCGCGGGAAAAGTCGGGCAATTCGGTCTTCATGGGTGTCCTTTGCGAATCGGGATCAGTCGTCTTCCTTGAGCACGTAAAGGGCGCCGCAGTAGGGACAGCGCACCTCGCCACGTTCCTCGATGGGCAGAAACACCCGCGGATGGGAGTTCCACAGGGTCATGTTGTCCATGGGACAGTGCAGGGGCAGATCCGCCCGGGTCACTTCGTAACGCTTGACCGCGTTGGCTTCGCGCGGTTTCTGTGATGAGACTGGCTGGTTCATGGCCGTTCGTTCTCCCCTGTGTGGTGTGTTTTGATCATGCTGGTGCCGCTTCGGCAGATTCTCGTTGCGCCAGCCCTTTTCTGAATGAAGACCGGCTTTCTCCGAAAAGCTTGCCTGCCAGCAGCCCTTCGACACGGGTGTCCTCGTCGAGGGCGTCCCCGTGAATGCCCTGCCCCCTGCACATGTACCGGTTCATCCCTGTCACCGGCATAAATAAAGAAACGGTACGATCCTGTTCGCAAGACGGTCGGTATTTTCTGCTTGCCCGTGTCCCTTTCTCCTGCCCGAACTATTCGGCAACGTAGTCAAGCCAGTCCGGGTACTTGTCGAGGCGACCGTGGACCAGGTCGAAATACTGGCGCTGCAGGATCTCGGTGATCGGCCCGCGGCGGCCTTCGCCGATGGTGCGGCCGTCCAGCTCGCGTATGGGCGTGACTTCGGCGGCGCTGCCGGTAAAGAAGGCTTCGTCGGCGATGTAGACCTCGTCACGGGTGATGCGCTTTTCCCGTACTTCCAGATCGTTGTCGGCGGCGAGGCGGAAGATGGTGTCACGGGTGATGCCTTCCAGCGCCGAGGTCAGCTCCGGCGTGTAGATGATGCCATCGCGGACGATGAAGATGTTCTCGCCGCTGCCTTCGGCCACGTAGCCGTCCACGTCCAGCAGCAGGGCCTCGTCGTAGCCGTCCTGCAGGGCGTCGTGCAGGGCCAGCATGGAGTTCATGTAGTTGCCGTTGGCCTTGGCCTTGCACATGGTGATATTGACATGGTGGCGGGTGAAGGAGGAGGTCTTGATGCGGATGCCCTTCTCCAGGGCTTCCTCGCCCAGGTAGGCGCCCCACTCCCAGGCGGCAATTATGGTGTGCACCTTGAGGTTGTCGGCGCGAATGCCCATGCCTTCGGAGCCATAGAAACACATGGGCCGGATGTAGGCCGAATCCAGACCATTCTCGCGCACCACGGCCTTCTGCGCGGCGTTGAGGGTGGCCTTGTCGAAGGGAATTTTCATGGCCAGGATATGGGCAGAACGGAACAGCCTGTCCGTGTGGGCATTGAGCCGGTAGATGGCCGTGCCCCTGTCCGTCGGATAGGCGCGCAGGCCTTCGAATACCCCCATGCCATAATGCAGGGTATGGGTTAATACATGCACCTTGGCATCACGCCAGGGAACCATTTCACCGTCAAACCAGATGACGCCGTCACGATCGGCCATCGACATTCCGTTTCTCCTTAACAAACCGGGCTAAATAGCTGTTCCAGATACCACTGGATTTTGGTTATGGCACCAGACCCCTTGTTCCGAGGGCGTCAGTTTCAAGTTTTTTCACAACCCTTCAAGTTGATCTGGTGTTCGGAACAGCCATTTACCATACAAAATTGAAATCAGCGCCCTATTGTAGGGGAACGAAAGGGATTTGTCCTTAAATACGTGGGCCGAATCAGGGCAAGATCATACTGTCTGATATAGGGATAAGTGGCCGGTGTAAGTAATTGATATTCAGACGTCGAGAAGATATCCCGGTCGACTTGACTGCCGCGTCCCTGCGGCAGACACTGAATATCAATCACTTACATCGGCCGCAAGGTAAGTATGTATTTTCCCTATGCGCCGAATGCGACGCCATGGGGGCGCTGCCGCCGCGAAACCGGGGGCAGGAAAATCCACACGCGGTTCACCGCCTTACAGGGTAAACAATCGCTGCCAGATGGCCTGCACCGCCTGACGCTGCTCGACGAACAGACTGCCCTCGACCGGCCCACTCTGTTCGGCCAGGGCGCGGCGATGTACCGTACCCCGGTAATCCCGGTAGGCATCGGCCAGCGTCTGTGTTTCGCTCCGGGATAACAGGCCAGCCTTGCCCAGCTGTTCGAGCAGGCGCACGTTGTCCGTGTACTGCAGCAGTTCCGGGTGGGCATGGGCATGGGCCAACACCCCGTACTGGACAATGAACTCGATATCCACCAGCCCGCCCGGACCCTGCTTGAGATCGAACAGCTGCGGATTGCTGGTGTCGAGATTCTCGCGCATACGCTGGCGCATCTCGACGATACCCCGCACCAGCTCGGCATGATCCCGGGGCCGGGCAAGAACTTCCCGGCGAATGGCCGCAAACCTTTCGCCGATCACGGGATCACCGGCCACCGGCCGGGCCCGTACCAGAGCCTGGTGTTCCCACAGCCAGGCCTTGTCTTTCTGGTAGGCTGCGTAGGCCTTGAGGCTGCTGACCAGCATCCCCGAGGCACCATCGGGACGCAGGCGCATGTCGATTTCATAGGAGCTGCCCGCCGGGGTATAGGCGGTGAGCACATGGATCAGACGTTGGCCGAGACGGGCATAGAACACCGGGGTTTCCACCGGCACCTTGCCATCACTGAGCTTGCCGCTGTTGCCACCACCGTGCAGGAACACCAGGTCCAGATCCGAGCCATAACCTAGCTCGTAGCCGCCGAGCTTGCCGTAGCCGATGATGGCGAAACCCTTGTCGCAGGTTTTCACATCGTCATCACAGGGCGGGCTTCCATGACGCTGCAACATATGCTGCCAGGCCAGTTCCAGCGCCCCGTCCAGCACACACTCGGCGATCCAGGTGAGGTGATCACTCACTTTCATCAGTGGCAGGACGCCGGAGATGTCCGCGGCTGCGACCCGCAGCACATTGATATGCTTGAAGTGGCGCAATGCATCCATGCTCTGTTCCTGATCCTCGGGCGTCAGCCGGGCCAGTTGCTGGCGCAGCTCCTTTTGCAAGCCGGTCTTGTCCGGAGGGGCGTAAAGGTTGCGGGGGTCCAGCAGCTCATCGAGCAACAGGGGGAATTTCTGCAGGTAACTGGCAATCCAGGCACTGGCACTGACCAGCTTCACCAGCTGTGACAGGGCCAGCGGGTTTTCCACCAGCAGGGCCAGATAGACACTGCGCTGGGCAATGTGACTGAGCAGATCCAGCAGGCGCAGGGCCGTGCCGTCCGGGCCCTCGGCCTGCCCGGCCGCCGCCAGCAGCAGGGGCAGCAGCCGATCCAGCCGGCTGCGGCCCAGCTTGCTCAGACCATGATAGGCGCGGCTCTTGCGCAACTGTGCCAACCGCTTGTATATGACCTCGGGCCGGGCAAAACCACTTCGTTGCAACATGGCCAGGCTGTCGGCTTCATCCAGCACATTGAGCCACACTCCACTGAGATCCTGCTCGCCGTTCTGTGCCTGTTCGCCCTGAGGTGACTCGAACACCTGCTCGAAGTGTTCCTGCACCCGCTGACGATGATGATCCAGCTCCTGACAAAACTGCGCCCAGTTCTCATAGCCCAGGCAAAAGGCCAGACGCATGCGTCCTGCATCATCTCCAGGCAGTACATGGGTTTGCTGATCCGCCACTTCCTGCAGGCGGTGCTCCACCGTGCGCAGAAAGATGTAGGCGGTACTCAGTTCCTCCACCACATAGGCTGGCAGATAGTCCGCCTCGGCCAGGTAAGCCAGCACCTTGAGGATCTTGCGTGCCGTAAGCTTGCTGTCGCGGCCACCGCGGATGAGCTGGAAGGCCTGACCGATGAATTCGATCTCGCGGATGCCGCCGGCACCGAGCTTGATGTTGTCTTCCATGCCCTTACGTTTGACCTCGCGGGCGATCATGGCCTTCATCTCGCGCAGGGATTCGAACACCCCGTAGTCGATATAGCGTCGATAGACAAAGGGGCGCAATATACCCATCAGTTGTTCTCCGGCCTCACGATCCCCGCCCACCACTCGCGCCTTGACCATGGCATAACGCTCCCATTCCCTGCCATGCAACTGGTAATAGGTTTCCATGGCGGAAAAGCTGCTGACCAGCGGCCCGCTGTCGCCAAAGGGTCGCAGCCGCATGTCGACCCGAAACACGAAACCCTCCGCAATCTGCTGATCCAGTGCGGCAATGAGTTTCTGGCCCAGGCGGGTAAAGAACTCACCGTGAGTCAGTGAGCGGGGGCCATCGATGGTCTGCCCTTCCTCGGCAAAGGCAAAGATGAGATCGATGTCTGACGACAGGTTGAGTTCCCAGGCACCCAGCTTGCCCATGCCCAGCACCACCATGTTCATGGGGCCACCATCGGCATAAAATGGCGTGCCATATTGCTCGCAATGCCAGACATACAGCTTGTGCAGGGCCTGGTCGATGCTGGCCTCTGCCAGGTGGGACAGTTCGCGGGTGGTTTCCATCAGCTCGGCCCAGCCAGCGATATCACGCCAGATGATTCGCAGCATTTCACGTTGGCGAAACTGCCTCAGGCAGACTGACAGCTGTTGCTCGTCCCTGACCTCCAGCAACAAGGCAATGAGACGATCATTGTATTCTTCCCAGCCATAGCTTCGCAGCAGATCTTCCCTTGCCAGTTCCAGTAACAAGGACGGCTTTCTTTCACACAGGCCGGCTGCATAATCACTGGCAGCCCAGACCAGAGGCAGGGAATTGGCCACTTCAAAAGGTAACTCGCCAGCCTCGGGAGTCGAATCGACAAAAGCCTGCCAGCGGCGGCTGACCGATTCTTTCAGGGGATGGGGCAGGTATGACAGCTCCTGCACTACGACGGTCTGAGAATTGATGATAATACCCTCCTGGTTACCCCCATCGTGGCACGAATTTATGGAAGGCGCTACGCCATCCTGCGCCGAAAATTCGTGCCACGATGGGGGGGGTAACCACAAGATAACGCAAAATTACCGTGAAGTTAAATGACCCAGGGCAAGATCATACTGCCTGTTGTGCGGTGAGCCTACGGCATGAGCCGGGCATGTGTTTGTCCGCTCAAATACCGGGCAAAAAAAAGCCCTGCCATCTGTGCAGGGCCTTTTTGTCTGGAACAAGGTGATGGTTTACTGGTTAGGAACCACAACCGTCAGTCCCAGTATGCGCCAGGCCTGCATGCCGCCACGATAATAGAAAATCTTTTCTGCCGGATAGCCCATCTTCAGCAGACCATGAATGGCTCGGGGAGACTGACCACACCACATGCCGTTGCACCAGAGGAGGATTTTTTTTGCGTCGGTAAAATCCCAGGAACTGTTGTTTTCTTCATTGTCGGAAAACCAGCCCTTGACGGTATTCATGAAGCCTGCTGACTCAGTACTCTCTTTTTCTGTCACCCCGAGTCTGGCCATGGCATTGATGAGCTCCAGATCATCGGCTGGCAGGTTGAATATGGTAAAGGGAATATTGATGGAACCGGGAATGGTGCCTTTTTTATACCAGCTGTTGAGGCGGGCATCGATAAGTATGCCCTGGTTGCCGTTTACCTCGATTTCCATGAACTGAAAGACTTCCAGTTCACCAACCGTTTTGACCCCTGGCGCAACCTGCATGGGCTGAATACAAAATGGCGGGCACTTGCGGGAAGTCCTGGCAAACCCGCCTGTGAGTACATATTGCTGATCCTGGATACGCTGTACACGGACTTTTTCACCCTCATGCACAACTTCGACAAAAGGAAGAAACTTGTTCAGTTTGACATCCAGTTCCTGGGCAAAGGCACTCCAGCCGGTCACCATTGTGAAAAATATTACGAGAAAAACCTGATTTACTCTGCTAGCCATTCATAACTCCAGTAAAAATTTATCCGTGATTTGAACGATTAATTTATCGTCTGGTTATACAGTTCGATGATCTTGTGTTGCGTCTGGGACAATTTTTTGCTCTTTTGCAAGACTCCGAAAACCTGCTTCTTCTGGCTCATGTCCAGCTTCTTGTATAACTGATAACTGAATGGATATTCGGCAAGCAGAATGCGTTCAAAGTCACGCAAACTGTTTTCGGCACGCTGAACGTTTGCAACAACCGAGGGTGAAAAAGAGGCTTCCTGTTGCTCCGACTGACGTACCTCCTGTTTTGCCTTGTCCATGTATTCCAGTTTATCGGCTTCTTCAGCCAGGTTCTGAAGGTAATCATCATCGATTGTGTAATCGGCCGCATGGGATACCAGGGTAACCGCCATCAGTATTGAAAACGTCAGTATTGAAATTTTACTGGAAATAAACATATATCCTCTCCTGCATTGCAGTCTCACCTGCGTGCTTTCACATAATCCGTGTAGTGCTGAGAACTTTTACCATCAAAAAGCTCCCTCCTTATCGACAGGCATCTGGTTATCTGAAGATTAAAATGACGATTAATGCTTCAAATCAGGTTAAAACAGGGATGTGGGGGGCTGACCAAAGTCATACAACTGTGCGCATGTTTCCGTAATTCTGCTGCGTAATCAATAGTGCCACAGTTCATACCCGGGAATACATACAGCACAGGTCATATGACATTGGCATCATACTCATGCCTCGCCAATGACCGAGGTCAGCGAAGACAGGGTCAAGCAAACTGACAAATCTGCCAGTTTTTCCGGTATGTCAGATAAAAAAAAGCCCCGCTGAAAACAGCGGGGCTTTTTTCTACTTCAAGCCAGATGAAGTGGCGCAGCTTACATCATGCCGCCCATGCCACCCATCCCGCCCATGCCACCCATGTCAGGTGCTGCAGCAGCGGATTCATCGGCAGGCAGTTCGGCAACCATGGCTTCGGTGGTGATCATCAGACCGGCAACGGAGGCCGCGTTCTGCAGGGCAGAGCGGGTCACCTTGGTCGGATCCAGGATTCCCATCTTGATCATGTCACCATATTCACCCGTGGCCGCATTGTAACCGAAGTTACCCTTGCCTTCCTTGACCTTGTTGACGACCACGGAGGCCTCGTCACCGGCATTGCTGGTAATCTGGCGCAGTGGCTCTTCCATGGCACGCTTGGCGATGGTGATGCCGATATCCTGATCGTGGTTGGCGCCTTTCAGATCTTCCAGTGACTGCAGGGCGCGAATCAGGGCCACACCGCCACCGGGGACCACACCTTCTTCAACCGCGGCACGCGTGGCATGCAGTGCGTCTTCAACGCGGGCTTTCTTTTCCTTCATTTCCACTTCCGTGGCAGCACCCACCTTGATGACAGCAAC
The DNA here is from genome assembly GCA_024275915.1 of Gammaproteobacteria bacterium. Lineage (GTDB taxonomy): Bacteria > Pseudomonadota > Gammaproteobacteria > UBA6429 > Thiohalophilaceae > JAJRYG01. Next base: position 12,695 of record JAJRYG010000027.1, on the reverse strand, counting down.
ACCGCCGGCCAGCTTGGCGACACGTTCCTGAAGTTTTTCCTTGTCGTAGTCAGAGCTGGCTTCTTCGATCTGTGCACGGATCTGGTTGACCCGCGCTTCGATGTCAGCGGCCTGACCGGCACCATCGATGACCGTGGTTTCTTCCTTGGAAATGACGATCTTCTTGGCAGAACCCAGGTCGTCGAGGGTGGTTTTTTCAAGCGACAGGCCAACTTCTTCGGAAATGACCGTGCCACCGGTAAGGATGGCGATGTCCTGCAACATGGCCTTGCGACGATCACCAAAACCGGGCGCCTTGACCGCGGCGACCTTGACGATGCCACGCATGTTGTTGATGACCAGGGTAGCCAGGGCTTCGCCTTCGACGTCTTCGGCGATGATCAGCAGGGGCTTGCTGGATTTGGCAACTGCTTCCAGTACGGGCAGCAGGTCACGAATGTTGGAGATTTTCTTGTCATGCAGCAGCACGAAAGGTTCTTCGAGATCGGCCGTCATGTTCTGCTGGTTGTTGACGAAATAGGGAGACAGGTAACCACGATCGAACTGCATGCCTTCGACCACGTCCAGTTCGTTGGCGAAACCGGAACCTTCCTCGACGGTGATGACCCCTTCCTTGCCGACCTTGCCCATGGCTTCGGCAATGATGTTGCCGATTTCCTCATCGGAGTTGGCAGAGATGGTGCCGACCTGGGCGATGGCGTTGTCATCGGCACAGGGTTTGGACATTTTCTTCAGGTTTTCCACGGCGGCCAGCACTGCCTTGTCGATGCCACGCTTCAGATCCATGGGGTTCATGCCGGCGGCAACGGCTTTCATGCCCTCGGTGAGAATGGACTGGGCCAGCACGGTGGCCGTGGTGGTGCCGTCACCGGCGATGTCGGAAGTCTGACTGGATACTTCCTTGACCATCTGTGCACCCATGTTCTCGAACTTGTCCTTCAGTTCGATTTCCTTGGCCACGGACACGCCGTCCTTGGTGATGGTGGGGGCGCCGAAGCTCTTGTCGAGAACGACATTGCGGCCCTTGGGACCCAGGGTAACCTTGACGGCGTTGGCGAGAATGTTCACGCCAGCCAGCATTTGATGACGGGCTTCATCACTGAAGCGGACTTCTTTTGCACTCATATTGATTGCCTCTTTAAACTGTAGCTGTTCGAAATTGTGTTTGTTGCAGATTACGGATCAGGAATTAACCTTCGATCACACCCACGATGTCTTCTTCGCGCATGACCAGCAGGTCTTCGCCTTCGACCTTGACTTCGGTGCCGGCATATTTGCCGAACAGCACCTTGTCACCGACCTTGACGTCCAGCGGGCGAACTTCCCCACTGTCGGTGACCTTGCCATTGCCAACTGCGAGGATTTCACCCTGCGCCGGTTTTTCAGTCGCGGAATCAGGGATGACGATACCTCCAGCGGTAGTGCGTTCCTCTTCCATTCGGCGGACGATTACACGATCGTGTAAAGGGCGGATATTCATACTCATTTTCTCCTGGTAGTTAAGTCCATGATTTTAATGGTAAAAAGGCCGTCGCAAAAGGCAGCGGCCAGAATAAATGTTGATTGGGCAAGCTTTGCTGGCACTCACCCCTGGTGAGTGCTAATAATAGCGGCCAAACCACCGCTGTCAAGCTTGTCTGGGATATAGGGAGCCGGGGAATGATTTCAAGGGCGCAGAAGAAAAAAATGCCAGGGGCAAGTGGCGGGAGCCGTCTGCACAAACGAAACCGGCCTCCGCACCCCGGTGAGCGCGGAACCCCGGCTCAGTCATCGTGGCGCTTGAATTCGCCTTCGATGGTCTTGTGCTGGCGCGGCTCATGCATGGGTCCCTCGGGTGGCATGGTCATGCCCGAGGCACTGAGCAGGCCCTTGTAGATGAGAAAGCGGGCCAGTCGCTGACGCAGGGGGGGCATCAGCAGAGCAAAACCCACCGTATCGGTAACAAATCCGGGGGTCAGCAGCAGGGCGCCGGCTACCAGCAGCAACAGGCCCTCCACCATGGCCTCGGCAGGCAGTTCCCCCACCTGCAGGCTGGTCTGCACCCGATAGAGTGTCGACAAGCCCTGCCAGCGCAGCAGAAAGACGCCCAGAAAGGCGGTAAAGACCACCAGCAACACCGTCGGCAGGGCACCGATGACGTCACCGACTTTTATAAGGAAGTAAATCTCGATAACGGGCACGAGAATGAAGATCAGGAGCAAATAACGAAAAAAGGGCATGGCAGGCTGCAAGGTGAAGTGAAAGAAAAAATAGTATACCTTTTCCTTTATGTGGGGTTGCTGTTATCTTTTTCAACATGAAAAACCAACAAAAATTACTGGTATTTTCTACCTGTCCCGACCAGACCGTGGCAGAATCACTGGCGGAACAGCTGGTATCACTGCAGCTTGCCGCCTGTGTCAACATCCTTCCGGGTCTCACTTCGGTGTACCGCTGGCAGGGAAAAGTCGAGCGGGACAGCGAGGTTCTGTTGCTGATAAAGACCGATACCGGGCATTATTCGGCGCTGGAGAAACTGATCAGACAGCATCACCCCTATGAACTTCCGGAAATCATCGGGGTCAGTGTTGAGATGGGCCTGCCAGAATATCTTCATTGGATAACAACATCATTAAAATAAATAAGGTATAAGTAAGGTATAAGAACGGAAATGACAAAACGCTGGTTTCTGCTAATCCTTGTCTTCACCCTGAGCCTCCCCCTGCTGCATGCAGAGGAAGAACTGCTCGAACCTGACAAGGCCTTCGCCTTCAGCGCCAGCGTGGTTGGTGACAAAATCCAGCTGCAATGGGACGTGGCCGACGGCTACTACCTTTACAAGGACAAAATCCGCCTCAGCAGTGGCACCACCGGCATCAGCCTGGGCAAGCCCGAGTTGCCAGCCGGCAAGCTCAAAAAAGACGAATTTTTCGGTGAACTCGAAGTCTACCGTCACCGGATCAAGGGCTCGGCCACGGTTATCCACGAAGACAACAGCCTCGACGAATTCCAGCTCATCGCCAAATATCAGGGTTGTGCCGATATCGGTGTCTGTTACCCCCCCATCACAAAGACCCTGACTCTCAAATTACCTAGGCTGGCCGCGGCCACCGCGGTCGATTCCATTGCCGCGCTGGGCTCCAGCATCGGTCTGGGCGCCAGTGATGAGGACGAAATCCTCGAACCGGACCAGGCCTTCAATTTCTCGCTCGATGTGGCGGATCCCAATACCCTCATTGCCCGCTGGCAGATCGCCCCGGATCACTACATGTACCGGGACAAGATCAAGTTCAGCCTCGACAGTCCCGATGCCCGGCTAGGCAAGATCGACCTGCCCAAGGGGCAGGAGAAACACGACGAATTCTTTGGTGACATCGAGGTCTACCACGATACGGTCGAAGCACGCATTCCCGTCAATCGTAGCAGAAAGGAGCCCCTGACCCTGACCATCGATGCGGTCTACCAGGGCTGCGCAGAAAAAACCGGCATCTGTTACCCGCCGATCAAGAAAAAACTTAGCCTCGACCTGCCCGCTACCAGCCAGGTGGTGAGTATCCTGCCCCCCAGCGAGGCCGCGCCCCTGGCGCCTGAACACCTGCTGGTCTCCGAGCAGGATCAGATCGCCTCTTCACTGGCCAGTGGCAATTCCCTGCTGATCATTCTGAGCTTTTTTGGCTTTGGCCTGCTGCTGGCCTTCACCCCCTGTGTGTTCCCGATGATCCCGATCCTCTCCAGCATCATCGTTGGCCAGGGGGAAAACCTGACCACCCGCCGCGCCTTTATCATGTCAATCACCTATGTTCTGGCCATGGCCCTGACCTATACGGTTGCCGGCGTGATCGCCGGCATGGTGGGACAAAACATCCAGGCCGTCTTCCAGAACCCCTGGGTTCTGGGCGGTTTCGCCGGTGTCTTCGTCCTGCTGTCCCTGTCCATGTTCGGCTTCTACGACCTGCAACTGCCCTCGGCCCTGCAGAGCAAACTCACCGAGGTCAGCAACAAGCAACAGGGCGGCTCGCTGATTGGTGTTGCCATCATGGGCTTTCTCTCCGCCCTGATCGTCGGCCCCTGTGTGGCCGCACCCCTGGCCGGCGCGCTCATCTATATCGGCCAGACCGGTGATGCGGTGCTCGGCGGCATGGCCCTGTTTGCCCTCAGCATGGGCATGGGGGCACCGCTGGTGGCCATTGGCACCTCGGCCGGCAAACTGCTGCCCCGTGCCGGCAGCTGGATGGATGCCATCAAGGCGGTGTTTGGCGTCATGCTGCTGGCGGTGGCCGTGTGGATGCTGGAACGCATCCTGCCCGTGGCGGTGATCATGCTGATGTGGGCCACCCTGCTGATCATCTCGGCGGTGTACATGAAAGCCCTCGATCCACTGCCGGCCGACAGCTCAGGCTGGGCAAAATTCTGGAAAGGTGTGGGGGTTATCCTGCTACTCATCGGCGCCCTGCAGATCGTCGGTGCCCTGTCCGGTGGCAAGGACTACATGCAGCCCATCAAGGGCATGGGTATGGGTGGCGGCGACGCAGCCGGGCAGCAGCACCTGAGCTTCAAACCGGTCAAGACCGTCGCCGATCTGCAACGGGAAATCAACAGCGCCAAATCACAGGGCAAGTTCGTGATGCTGGATTTCTATGCCGACTGGTGCATCTACTGCAAGGACTTTGAAAAATATGTCTTCACCGATCCGCGGGTACAGAAAAAACTGGCCAACGTGGTATTGCTGCAGGCCGACGTTACCGACAATGATGACGCCGATCAGGCCCTGCTCAAGCACGTCAAGGTCACCGCACCGCCGGCAATCCTGTTCTTTGACAAGTCCGGCAAGGAAATGCGTGGTTACCGCCTGGTGGGTTCCAAGACCGCCGATGAGTTTCTCGCCCACCTGAACCAGGCGCTGAAATAGCCCCCGGCTGACAAAAACAAAGCAGGAACACGCGTCATGAAAAAGTCCCTTGTCTTCATCATCGTGGCAACCATCGGCTTGGCCGGTGGTTATGCCCTCGACCAGTATTTGCAAAAACCGGACGCCGGTACCGAAAAGGTCGCCAGCCAGGACAGCAAGGCAAAAACCAGACACCGTGTTGAATTCGTTTTGAAGGATACCGACGACAAGCTTCGCAATATCAACGAGTGGGATGGCCAGGTCATCCTGCTCAACTTCTGGGCCACTTGGTGCCCACCCTGCCGCAAGGAGATGCCGGCCTTCGTCCGGCTGTATGAAAAATACAAGGACAAGGGTTTCACCATCATTGGCGTGGCCATCGACGAAAAACAGGCCGTGGTGGATTTTATCGATCCCATGGGGGTGGACTACCCGGTGTTGATTGGCGACAAGGATGGCCTCAACCTGACCCGGGATTATGGCAACCGCATTGGGGTGCTGCCCTATACTGTGATCATCAACCGCAAGGGTGAAATTGTCGAGGAGATCCGCCATGAACTGACTTATAAGCAGACCGAGGCTCTGATCCTGCCGCTGCTGTGACCTCCCCGGGAGCACGGAGCCGCAGCCTGCACTCCCGGGCAGCGGCTAAGCCCCTGAATTCCAACGGGAAACAGGTCATAGTGCCAATTTCCTACCACCATCGCGATCGGCAGATGCCACAATGTGATTCAGTTCAACTCAAATTTTGTGCCAAATTGCTAGTATTTGCGCCGAACTTGCCGCTAACCCCCAATTTCTGGACAAACGTCACTTCATCGGGCACAATTGGCCACACTATGACCTCAGGATGAGGAAAATTCGGCCAAACTACCACGAAATGGCATGAATCTAGCAGGAAAAGACAAGAATCTTCATCAATCGAGACACATAATATAAAGCATGGCAAAGCTGCTCGTCATTCATGGCCCTAACCTGAATCTGCTGGGTACCCGGGAGCCGCAACATTATGGCACCACCACCCTTGCGGATATCGATCAGGCACTAAAGGACCAGGCCAAACTGGCCGGTCATACACTGACCTGCCTGCAAAGCAATGCCGAACATGAAATTATCGAAACCATTCATCAGGCACGCCTCGACGGTGTTGCCCGAATCATTATCAATCCCGCCGCTTTCACACATACCAGTGTTGCCATTCGGGATGCCCTTGCCGCGGTAGACATTCCGTTTATCGAGGTGCATCTGTCCAATGTGCACGCCCGTGAAGCCTTCCGTCAGCATTCCTATCTCTCGGATCTGGCAGAGGGCGTGATCAGCGGACTGGGCCCGATTGGCTATTCACTGGCATTGAAGTCGGTGATCAAATCCCTGCAATTGCAGGACAGTTAACCAAATTCAACAGGTCAGATCGTTATGGATATTCGCAAAGTAAAAAAACTCATCGAACTGCTGGAAGAGTCCGGTGTAGCAGAAATTGAAATCAAGGAAGGTGAGGAATCAGTACGTATCAGCCGCCAGTCCAATAACCCGGCTGCTGGCATGATGCCCATGGCCAACATGCAGATGATGGCGCCTGCCCCGGCACCCACCCCGGCTGCGCCCGCCTCGGCGCCGGTTGCCGCTGAAGCCGACGTGCCGGAAGTCATCGAAGGCCATGTCATCAAATCACCCATGGTTGGCAGCTTCTATCGCGCGCCTTCACCGGGGGCCTCACCTTTTGTCGAAGTGGGTCAGAGTGTTGCCATTGGCGACACCCTGTGCATCATCGAAGCCATGAAACTGCTCAACCAGATCGAGGCCGACAAGGCCGGGGTCATCAAGGCCATCCTGGTGGAAAATGGTCAGCCAGTGGAATACGACCAGCCCCTGTTTATCATCGAATAAGGCAGACTGGCAGACATTCTGCGGCTTAGATGCAATTGTGTTTTTTCCGTCCAGCTTCAAGCCCTGGATGAAAATACTTTAAATAAAAACCACTGGCAGTACCACTGCCCGTGACCGAGACAGTACAAAGATCATGCTAGAAAAAGTCCTGATAGCAAACCGTGGTGAAATTGCACTACGTATCCTGCGCGCCTGTCGCGAACTCGACATCAAAACCGTTGCCGTTCATTCCGATGCAGATCGGGATCTCAAGCACGTGCGACTGGCCGATGAATCTGTTTGCATTGGCCCGGCTTCCTCCATGGAAAGTTACCTGAATGTCCCCGCGGTGATCAGTGCCGCCGAGGTGACCGATGCGGTGGGTATTCATCCTGGCTACGGCTTCCTGTCGGAAAATGCCGACTTTGCCGAACGTGTTGCCGAAAGTGGTTTTGTCTTCATCGGCCCGCGTCCGGAAACCATCCGCATGATGGGCGACAAGGTTGCCGCCATCAAGGCCATGAAGGATGCGGGCGTACCCTGTGTACCCGGTTCCGACGGACCACTGGGCGATGATGATGAAACCAACATGCGCATTGCCCGCGAAATCGGCTATCCCATCATCATCAAGGCCTCAGGCGGTGGGGGTGGACGTGGCATGCGCGTGGTGCACAGTGAAGCCGCACTACTCAATGCCATTTCCCTGACCCGCGCCGAAGCCGGTGCCGCCTTCAACAACGATGTGGTCTACATGGAAAAGTTCCTCGGCAATCCGCGCCACATCGAAATCCAGGTATTGTCCGATGAACACGGCAATGCCATCCACCTCGGTGAACGTGACTGCTCCATGCAACGCCGCCACCAGAAAGTCATCGAAGAAGCCCCGGCACCGGGCATCGATGAAGAAACCCGCCAGCGTATTGGTGAACGCTGTGCCAAGGCCTGCCGGGAAATCGGCTACCGCGGAGCAGGAACCTTCGAGTTTCTCTATGAGGATGGCGAATTCTATTTCATCGAAATGAACACCCGGGTACAGGTGGAGCATCCCGTCACCGAACTCATTACCGGCGTGGACATCGTCAAGGAACAACTGCTGATCGCCAGCGGTGAACCCCTGAGCTACACCCAGGATGACATCAAGGTTCAGGGCCACGCCATGGAATGCCGCATCAATGCCGAAGACTCCGAGACCTTCATGCCATCACCGGGGACCATTACCGCCTACCATGCACCGGGGGGCCCGGGGGTACGAGTCGACAGCCATATCTACAATGGTTATCGGGTTCCACCCTATTATGACTCCATGATTGGCAAACTCATTACCCACGGTGAAAACCGCCAGGTCGCCATGGCCCGCATGCGGGGCGCCCTGAGTGAAATTGTCATCGAAGGGATCAGGACCAACATCCCCCTGCAGCAGGAGCTTTTCAAGGACAGTGGTTTCCAGGCCGGAGGCACCAATATTCACTACCTGGAAAAGAAACTGGAAGAACGCTAAATAGCTGCTCCAAATGCCTGTTTAAGATCCCAGCTTCTTCCGAGCCTGGGACGGTGTCTGTGAAAAATCACTTACCAGCAAACTGACCAGGGATTTGGAGCGGCGATTTAGGCAAGTCAGTCATTCAAATGGTATCCGTAGTCCGGTAACCCTGCCCGCCTTCACCTTGTCATGGATCCGGGTCACATGGAAAGTGCACCTCCCCCTGTCTTTTTCACCCCATGGGAGGCAGTAACCAGTCTTGTCTGCTATCGTCACAGCTCCAGCCACCGGCAATCCCGGCGGCGCTGAGATAGTTGCCGAAATGGCAGACACTCATCCATTGATTACCATTCATGTCCTATTTCCTTTTCGGCCTTTTCGTTTCTTACAGTGCTGATTTTGCTAGCAAAAAGGTCGGTTTAAGCAACTAAAACAGCCTTTTTTCTGGGTATTTGTTATTTATTTCAAGGAATTAGCTTGGTCCGACCCCGTAGTACCGTAGTACCCAGGTGATGTCAGCGGCAGTGAGCCGGTTTACCAGCGGCATCGTAGCTGTAGGTGTCGGCGGCCAGGATGGGGTTATCGGCGCTGAGCAGGCGGGATACCTGGCTTGATCCGACCCTGAACCCTCCTGCGAGACAGTGCGGCCTGCTACTCCAGCCCGGCCAGGTAGGCCGCTAGCTGACGTATTTCCAGATCATTGAGATCCTTCACCATGGTTTCCATGATATTGCTGCGCCGAACGGAAGCATCAACGGACTTGCTCTGGCTGTTGCTGCGGAAATTTTTCAGTGTCATCCTGATATATTCCTGTTTCTGGCCGGCAAGGCGAGCATATTTCTGGGTCCCCTGCGCGTTAAGGCCATGACAGGAAACACAGCGGTTGAGGTAGAGCTTTTCTCCCGCCTCCGCAAGTTGATGATCCGTCTGTGATGTGGCGACCTTGTTGCTCGAATAGAACACGGCCAGGTTGATCTTGTCTTGATTACTGAAATTCTTTGCCAGCGCCTGCATGACATAATTCTTGCGCTTGCCCGTGGCAAAATTATGGATCTGTATCCACAGATACAGCGGGTTCTGGCCAGCAAGATTTGGTACATTGTCCTTGATGCTGTTGCCATCTTCACCATGGCAATAGCTGCAAAGTGTTGCACGTTGCTTGCCGGCATTGTAGGCCTGTCTCAACATATCCTTGTTGGCCCGCAGGGTTTCAAACCTGGCCAGAAGTTCACTTTCATCCCATTCATCGGCAGCACTCGTCGGCAGAGCAACAAAACCACTGATGAATAAAACCATTACTGCCCTGATCATTCCAGCCATTGGTACCTCCAATACATCACCCAATAACGTGAGGGCCAGCATGCTGGCCCCAAAAAATGAATTTACGATAAACCTGTTTCAAAAAAGCGGCCACAAGGCCGCTTTCATAAATATACCTCTGACAGAAATTCACCCTGTGTCTGTTGGCCGGAGATTGAAAAATCACCTTTTTCAACCGCCTCTCAGACAAGAGACAAACTACATGCCACTCATTCTGGTGACGCCGCCGAAACTGCCAACCCAGAATTCACCCTTGTCATCGATGGCCATGGAAAAGACATTGTTGGAGAACAGGCCATCACGTACGGAGTAATTCTTGAATTTCTTGCCATCGAACATGGACAGGCCACTGCTGGTCCCTACCCAGATCCGGCCCTGCGGATCCTGATCCAGCATGAACACATGGTTGGCCGGCAGGCCATCTTCGGTGGTGTAGTTCTTCCAGGTTTTGCCATCGAAACGGGCCAGGCCGCCACCCCAGGTTCCAGCCCAGACGGTACCATCCCGATCCACCAGCAACGCTACGATGTAGTTGGGGTTATAGGCGATATCCACATTCTGCAGGCCCTGTTCGACTTTCTGCCGGGCATGATGACTGGAGACTTTTGACGGGTCGTTGTCGAACTTGATTGCCGCCTTCACTTTTTCATAATCTTCACCCAGCCCCTCGGCATGGGCCCAGTTACTCCACTTGCCATCCTTGTAACGGGCCAGGCCGCCTTCTGTGGCCAGCCAGACTTCACCATTCTTGCCCTCGGCCAGTCCATAGACCCAGTCATTGGGCAGGCCGCCCTTGGTATTTTCCACCGTATAGAGCTCCCAGCTCTTGCGATTCTTCAGATCTCCCCCCACCACACGATTGACGCCAGACCAGGTTGCCACCCAGACATCACCATTTGCCGTGGTCAGCACGTCGTAGACAAAGGCGTCACCGAGGCCATCGGGGATATTGAAGGTTTCCCACTGTCCGGCTTTCTTGTCCAGCAGCGACATGCCTCCACCGTAGGTGCCAACAACAATACGATCACCCATCTTGCTCAAATGGAAGACACCATTGGAAAGCAGGCCACTGTTTTTCACATCGTACATCTGATGCTGATCGGTGGCCTTGTTGTAACGAATCACCCCGCCGGAGGTGCCGATCCACATTTCCTCGCCATCGGCCAGAATCGATTTGACATTGCGATTGCCGACCCGAAAATGGGTGAACTTGACACCCTGCAAGTCCGGGTGACCGGCGGCGGGCATGGAAGGTGATGGTGCCGGTGTCGCCGCCGGAGCGACGGCCGCTGGAGCCGGTGCCGAAGCAACCTGTGGCTCCTGAGCCTTGCGACTGCCCAGGGTATAACTGCCAAGGGCGATCACCACCATCACCAGGAGGATAATAACGATTGTCTTGTTGTCTAATTTCACGCTTGAATTCTCTTTGCTAGTCTGTTGTCAAGTTGGTTTAAGCTGCTTATTTGCTCACGGGCGGTTTAGCCATTCCGGCATGAGGGTCGCTACTAACGGGGCGCAGGCCAAGACGACTCACACCACCTCGTGTGGCTATCCAGATATCACCCTCCTTGCTGATCGCCATGGAATAGACACTGTTGTCGATCAGACCCTGCTGTTTGGTGAAAGTCCGCCAGTTCTTGCCATCATAACGGGTGACGCCATGGTTGGTACCAAACCAGTATACGCCCTGCTTGTCCTGGACAATGCTGTAAACCACATTGCCGCCCAGTCCATCGGCATGAGTGTAGTTGGTCCATTTCTTGCCATCGTACCGGCTGACACCGGCACCCCAGGTTCCGGCCCAGATATCATCCTGAGGATCAACCAGAATGGAAAACACATAGTTGGGATTGTAGGTTTCCTTGCCATCACGCAGAACACTGAGTTCATGCCGGCTACGGGTACCGAGCCCTGTATTGCTGCTGGGTAACAGGCCTTCAACATTCGATGCGCCAAGGCCATCCTTGTGTGTCCAGGATACCCATTGCTTGCCGTCGTACATGGAGACCCCGCCTTCGGTACCAAACCAGACGCGATCCTTGCTGTCCACACCCAGACCGTAGACCCATTCATTGATAAGTTCCTTGACATAGGTGGTGAATTTGCCGGTTTTCAGATCATACTTGTTGGCGCCAGCCCAAGTACCAATCCACAGGGTTCCGTCACTCTGTGAGGTAAATGCATAGATCCAGTAGTCGGCGATACCGTGCAACGGAAAATAGGTTTTCCATTTGCCATCCTTGTACCGGGAGGCCGCACCACCATTGGTGCCAAACCATTTGTAGCCATCGGCATCGATGCCAATGGCGAACACGTATTCGTTGGCAAGTCCGCTGTCACGGGTAAAGGTGTTGCGAACCTGCTGGGTTGCCAGGTCGATTTCCAGCACCCCAACCGAGGTGCCAACCCACAATGTATTCGTTGCAGCCTCGATGGCCAGAGAGCGGACGAAGACATTATTGCCAACCTGAAAGGTATCCACCACCTGCCAGTCTTTCTCGGCTGTGACAAGATCCCGGGGGTTCTCTTTGGTTTCTGTATCATTATTGGCATCACTGCAGGCCGTATTGATCAGGATCAAGCCTGCCAGAAAAAACAGCTTCAGGTAATTTACGGTTTGTCTCTTCATCGTAGCGTTCTCATGTAAGCGATAATGTCCATAATCATCTGGTTGGTCAGCACGCCACGATAGCCGGGCATGATATTCTTGCCTCTCTCGATTTTGCTGCGTAGCGTAATATCCGACTGCATCATGCCCTGGCCCAGAGAAAAATCCTGTGCACCGGGGATGGGGCGGCCGGGTTCATGGCAACTCATGCAATGCTGATTGAACAGATCCCGGCCCTTGTAGATGTCGGCGGCATTCAGCAGGCCACTGGCTGAAAACAGGCCCAGGCAAGCAACCAGCCGTGCCGATGTCTGCAGACTTGTCATATTCATTCGTAAAAACATTCGCTTACCTCTAATCGTTATAGCCATTTTCTTCATGCGCCTTGACCATTCTTTCAAACTCGTCCAGCTTGCGATACAGGGTCGACTGGCCGATGCCCAGTTTTTTTGCTGCAATGCTCCGATCACCATCGGCCGCATCGATTGCCTGCAAGATGAGATTGTATTCATAAATACGCACCTGGTCACGCAGATTCTTGCCCGGCAGGTGTG
>JAJRYG010000026.1 GCA_024275915.1 Gammaproteobacteria bacterium | reverse complement strand
TGTGTTGAAAAATGAGCTTGTTTCAAAGGCTTGCCAAATAGCTGTTCCGAATATCAGGCTAGCTGGTGAGCCGGTACTTGCGTTGTTCAAGTGCCACCCTTGACCGGAATCATTACCCTGTACAACGTGTCGTGGGATTTTCATGAACTCAAAAGTACAGGCAGGATATTATTTTTCGCGAGATTGGGTAAAATATGAATACAACGGCTGGTCTGCCATTATGATAGAGTGATATTTCAGCTTGGGTAAGGAATGCATCATGGCTAAAAATGCAATTTTATTGATTCATGGCATGGGGAATCATTCCTCGCCTGAAACTGACGCTAGTGGAAACAGAATCCATGGAAGTTTTGCAAGGGAATTTATCGGCGTGTCGACGAATACATTGCAGCGATATGAAAAACACCGGGGAGAAAGTATCGAGGACCATCTCGATGTCCACGAATATAATTATAATGAGTTTTTTGACAAGATGCGCAAGGAATTCAGTGATCGCGCAAAAAATGTCAAAGACCGCCTGGAAGCCATATCAGGTCTTTATGGTATCAGCTTCCCCGGCGACCTGGCGGGACGTCTTGCAGCACTGGAAGCAGATTTTGGCAATGATGAATTTTTCTACACCCACTGGCTGGATGTCATCTTCTATACCACGATGCTGGGGGCAAAAGTACGGGTCGATGCAGGTAAAAAAATAGCTGAACTGGTCGAGGAATATGGTCAGAACAAGGTACATGTCATGGCTCACAGCCTGGGTACAGCGGTAGTTCATGATACCTTGCACCTGCTTTATCGGCCGGAATATGATCCCGATGATGAAATACCCGATCTGAGCCTGACCAATCACAAGCTGGGTTCAGTGTGGATGGTTGCAAATGTCAGTCGTCTGGTAAACCGGTTTACCGGGCTTGTCGATCCGATGAAATCTCCGGTTAAACCGGGTGACAGAGGTTGTGCCAGTCAGTTCTACAATATCCGTCATGAACTCGATCCCTTTACCTGGTTGTCACGATTCGATCCTGCCAACAATGGCTCGTGGATACCGGAAAGTATCTACGTCACGGCATACAATAATATCGTCACCAACCTGGTTGTCGACCCGGATACCCATAGTTTCCCCCAGTACATGGCGGATCCGAAGGTTGCAGAAGTATTCCTATACCAAATGACCCCGTTCAATGTCAGTCTGCAGGAAATGGATGCAGTCAGTGAGGCATACAGCAAACAGGCCATCAATGGTGCCTATGCCTCTCTGGAAGAAGCCTTTTATGACCTCAATGTAAAGGATATTGAATCATGGCGAGAGCTTCTGCAGGCAGGGCAGATTTTGAAATCGACGGCCGAGAAGATTAAAAACAATCTATAAGGGGATGATAATGAAACGGAGACTGTTTTTCAGTATTGTCCTGTGTATTGTCTCCCTGAATCTGCAGGCACAGGAGAAGGTCGAAACCAGTCTGTTTTCTTGCAAAAGTTCGACAGTTCCAGTTTCGAAATATTTCAGGGAAATACAGCTTGCCGCTGAGGAAATCAACAATGACGTCTGTCTCGCCATTCTGGTTCCCAGGCAAAAGACATTTGCCGAGATACTCCCGGTAGAAAAAATGTCATCGTTCGGTTTTTTGGTTAAGACCGGGGTTGAACAAAAAATGAAAACCACCCGGATCGACAAGCTCGACAAACAACTGGATGACTTTGCAAATACGCTGAATACAATGGGCACAAATCCGCTGTTGCCGACATTCAATGTCGAGAAAAGCGTTCAGGGGCCCCGGGATAGAAAATATCTGTACTATTTTACCCACAACCGGGAGTTGCAGGGGATTCTGCAGGCATCTGATGAGCAGGCCTGTCAGAACGAACAGGCTTTTTCTGCACCCTGTTCGGAAGTGCTGAAAGATCTGGAAAATGCCATCAACCCTTATCAGAAGAATGCCAATGCTTTGAGCGCATTTGAAACCAAAAATCGTCTTGCCGGGATATCAAGGGACTGGAATGCCTATTTCGATCAGTCGCGCTCCCAGACTTTTGCTGATATTACCCTTACTTCCTGGTTTGAACAAAAGCATTTTAAAAAAGGTTACCTGGTAGGGCCACCTGACAGGCAGTGGTTCCTGCTGCACCCGAACCTGGTTCTTGAATACGTTGCCGATGCGCCGGATGGTGAAAATGTGAATATTGCCGTTACCGTGGAATGGCTGGGGGTCAACTGGTGGCGTAATTCTGTTATCGGCATCCCTTTTGGTGTTTCGCTTACCAGTTTATATTCGGACAGACCGGAAGTTCAGGATGTTGGTCATGGCCTGACATTTTTCTTTGACAATAAATATTCGATTGGTGTTGTCGACCATTACGGTGATGTCGGGGTATTTATGTCGATGGATCTGCTGAAACTGTTTGCGGACAAGGGCAAACAGGCCTCACGCTATCGGAACAGGTTAAAGGACATGCTTGAATAAACCAAATCGTGGCATAAATTATCGACGCAGGATGACGAAGCGCCTTCCAGCCATAATTTTCAGTGCCGTGCTTGATTTTTCCAGTCCTCACATGGGATGAGCTATGCTGTGGTTGGAAAAACCTGCAGTCGCCCCTGAAAATACTGTCCTCAAAACCCTGCCTCCAAAAATTTACGCAACCATGGGGTTAATGTGATGAATTTCACATGTTCAGGCAAGAACCAGACTTGCCTTCATTTTTTATCGTAAACGAAACAAGGCGGCCATACGGCCGCCTTTGTTTTTCCGGAAAGGCAGAAAAAAATCAGGAAGCGGCTTTCAGATCATTCTGGCTGCTGTCCAGGTGTTGCTGGAAGATGGCCTTGTGTACATCACCAATACTGATGATGCCGACCAGCTTGTTGTCTTCGGCAACGGGGATGCGGCGGATTTTCTTCAGGCACATGATGGAAACGGCCTTGAGAATGGGGGTGTCCGGTGTCACGGTGAACAGACAGCTTTTCATGATATCCTTGACCTTGCTGTTGATGACATCGGTGTATTCACTTTCGATTTCCTCGAAGTTGATCCGGCCGGACTCCATGTATTCGTCCACCTTGGGGTACATGGCGTTGAGGATATCCTTTTCTGAAATCACGCCGAGAATGGTGTTGTCTTCATCGACAACGGGAACACCGCTGATCTTGTTGAAACACATGGTGACGGCAACTTCACGTACGGATGTTTCAGGATGTGCAACCTTTACATTCGAATTCATTATCTCTTTGACTAACATAATCGCATCCTACCCTTTTCTTGTCTGTAGCTGAAAATCAGGTTCAAATCCTTGGCGGTATCGCGCAAGACCTGATATGAGTCGAACCTTGTTACATGGTTTGTAACAGTGTTGTGCTAAAGCTATAGAATTTTTTGCGCCGCGACTATTTACTTTATTTAATCCACTGGTTATTAAAATTAATGATGTTGATTAACATCAATAAAAATCCGGATTAAATATGCTAGGCCTTACAGCTATTAATAATATAAGAAGATATTGATGTAGCCGTGCTTTTCAGTGCTGCAGGGCGGGCTTCAGAATATCGTAGACTTCATCGACACTGATGACCTGCAGGCAGACATTGTCAGTGCAAGGGGTCTTGCGATGGTTGCCGGCACTGACACAGGGGGAACAGGCCAGGCCGGCGTAGATGGGTGTGCTGTTGCCGAGCGAGCCATACAGCCTGGGTGTTTCCGGACCAAAAATGACGAAGGTCTTCAGTTCGGTGATGGCCGAGAAATGGCCCGGGCCCGAGTCGTTGGTCAGCATCAGGTGAGCGACACTGTAGAGCATGGGCAGTTCCAGCAGACGCAGGCGGCCGGCAAAATTGATGCAGCGATCGTTGCCCACCTTTTCCTTCAGCCCCTGAGCTTCGTTGCGCTCGGCTGGGGCGCCGGTGATGAGGATCAGCACATCCTCGTGATCGGCAAGGATACGCTGCATGATTTCGATGTAACGTTCCGGCATCCAGCGGCGCTGGATCAGCAGCTCGCTGGCATTGGGATTGATGAGCACGATGCGGTGTCGGCCCACCTCGTAGTCCGCGTAGTCGGCACGGATCCTGTCGTGGATGAAGGTCTGCTCCTGTTCACTGATATGAGCCCTGGCAAGGGTGATCTCGTCGTCATGGATCAGGGTCTTGGAATAGGGCCGTTCCGGTTTTTCCGTGTAGATGGCATTGACCAGGGCGATGAAGTTCTTGGCGATGTGCATGTGCGGGTTGTAGGCCACCCGGTGGCTGAGCATTTCACCACGGTACAGGCCCTCGTTGTGAAAGGCATGGTAGCCCACCCGGCGTGTGGCCCCCGACAGGCCACTGAGCAGCGCGGTGAAGCGGGAAAACAGTTCCAGGTCGATGACCGTGTCGATATTGTGGCGCCGGGTCCAGAGGAAGAATCTGAGGGTGTCGGTGGCCAGCGGAACCAGCCCGTCTTCGCGGATGGTAAAGACGTTCTTTTCGGCCACCGTATTCAGCAGTCGCAGGCTGGCGGCATTCTTGCTGAAGATGACGAAGAACAGCTCGGCTCCCTTGTCCTGCAGTTTGCGCATGGCCGGATCGACCAGGATGGCACTGCCCATTTCCGACAATTCGATGAGCAGCACCTTGCGCGGCGGCGTGCTGGCCGGCTTGCGCCACAGGTCGGCCAGTTTGACCAGCCAGGTGGCAAGAAAACACAGGGGCACACCGGCAAGGTGATCGATGCGGCGCATGGTATCGACTTTCATGATGGTTCCGGAGGTTGAGGGTTGTCGGGACGGGTTTTCCTGCCGGCCAGATAGACCTGCAGGCCCGGCAGGCTGGCAATGATCAGAATGACACCATACAGAATCGACATGGACAGAACCATGGACTGACTTGCTCCAATCAGGGTGAACAGGCCGATCATCGCACCTTCACGCACGCCCCAACCGGCCAGCTAGACGGGGATCAGGGTCAGCAGGATCACCGGTGGCACGATGACGATGTAGGTGAGCAGATCATAGTCCAGCCCCACGCCCATGCCGATCATGTAGATGTTGAGCATCGACAGCAGATGAATGGCAATGCCGATACTCATTTGCATGGCACTGGCGGCCAGACCACGCATGATGCGCATCAGTCCCCGGGAGATGCGCAGAAAATAACGGGTGAGGCGCCATTGTTCCAGCCATTTTATCCGATGCAGGAAGATCAGAAAGACAAAGCCGGCGATGCCACCCATTACAATGAGGTTGATCAGACCGTACAGGCCTTCAGGCATGATGTCAGGCGCGAGGATATTGGCCAGCAGGTTGAGCAGCAGCAGGCCGGTCAGCCCCAGTACCCGGTCGATGAATACACCGGTAAAGGCGTCGCGTTTGCGAAACCCGGTGGCGGCCACATCCAGCACACGGATGGCATCGCCACCGATGCTGGTGGGCAGCCCCTGATTGAAGAACGATCCCTTGAAGTAACTGCGGATGTAAAAACCGATGTTCTGGCCGAATTCCAGCTTGTGCATCACCAGGTACCAGCGGTAACCGGCCAGCAGGGTGCTGAGCAACTGAAATACCACGGCCATGGCCAGCCAGCCGATGTGGGTCTGGCCAATGATGTCCAGCACGCTGTTGAATTCGATATTGCGAAAAATGAGAAACAGCAGACTCAGGGTAATGACAAGACGAATGATGATGCCCCAGGGGGACATCTTTTTCTCCATCAGCGGTTCGTCATCAGGCTGCATGATGGACTCCGGGGAAAAACAGCCGGCGCAGGCCGGGCAGGGCCAAGGCCAGGCTGAGCAGGGGCACGGTGATTTCCAGCAGGCGGGCTTCGACGTCACCATTTTTATGGACGAAGACCAGATAGACCACCGTGGACACCAGCAGCAGGGCACAGAACATCTGCACACCACGATTGGCCGGCAGGTGACGGCCCAGCCACACACCGAGGATGGCAGCGAGCCAGCCGGTAAAGGCGCCGGCCGTGATGTCCATGGGCCAGTGTGCCCCCACGGCAATGCGCGACATGGCGATGAACAGGGCCAGGGCAATGACGGTCACGCGGATGCGTGTATCCATGACCATCAGCGAAATGGTCCCGGCAACGGAAAAGGCTGCGGCCGTATGACCAGACGGGAAGGAGGCCGCCCCAAAGCGATTGCCCAGCTGATGAAAGGTCTCTGCAGCCAGCACGTTGGGTGGGCGCTGAATGGCAAAATAGTCCTTGCCCACGTCGACCATGACAGCAGTGATGATCCCTGCCAGCAGGGCGCTCCAGATGATGTCCGGGCGCTTGCCGATGAGGGGCAACAGCAGGATGGCCATCATGCCTGCATCACCAAACAGGGTGACATTGAGCCAGAAGCCTTCGGTTTGCAGGTAAAGGGCATGATTGAGCCAGAGGAATACCGGCTGATTGAGACCAGCAAGGCCAAACAGCGCGAGCAGTAACAGGGCCAGCGCGGGGATGGCCCAGCTCCATGGGGTACGCAGGGGATCGACGCAAGGCTGTGTCATGAATCAGCCCCGATAACCCGTGCAGGCATAGAACAGGTAGGTGGTGGCCGGCTTGTCGTGCAGGATGATTTCAAGTTTGTCCTTCTGTTCACAATGTTCGAATTTGGCAATGCCGCTGGTTTGTGGTCGATCGCGGTATTTGGGGGGGACCACGACGATGCCCCGGGCTCCCTTTTCAGGAATGCCATACCAGATATCAGACTGGCCGAAGCGCGTATCGGTGACCTGCACCGGTACCGGGCGGGCATACCAGGCCAGGCGGCTGAATACGGACCAGTTGCCGACAAACAGCACCGGCGCAGGGGCATTATCCTTGCTGGCCATCTGTTCGCGCAACTGCATGGCACGGGCGGCGGCGGCCTTCCAGCCGTAGATATCCTCCAGCGGGTGGCGGTTGGCCTCGAAAGGCAGCCAGGCAAAGGCCAGCAGGGAATGCAGTATCAGGATCAGTGTCAGGGAATAACCCGCACTCAGATAGGTACCGATGCGCACCACACGACGTGACCAGTGGTGCGCCAGCCAGCGGGCAATCAGCGGCGTCAGGGCGGCCCAGCCCAGTGCCGTCCAGTGCAGCAGGCTGTGCTCATAGCCGCTGTTCCAGCCGAACAGCAGCAGTACCGGCAGGGCAAAGGCCAGGCTGAAACGCACGCCAGGGTGCGGTTCGCGCAGGCCGGTGATGACCGCGATGAGGCCAAAAACGAATATGCCCGAATAGGCCAGCAGCTGGCCGAGCTGGGATTCCAGCATGCGCCGCAGTTGCCATTCCTTTGCCGGCATGCCGTGGCCCAGCTGGTAGAGGAAGGAAATCCAGTCGTGCCGGGCATTCCAGTAGAGAATGGGCAGAATCACGATGCCGGCAACGATCATCGCCAGCCAGGGCCAGGGGGTCAGCAGCAGGCGGTAACGGCGGAAGATCATCAGGCCGAGAATTGCGGTCGGCACCAGGGTCACGGCCGTGTATTTGGACAGGCCGGCAAGGCCAAACAGCAGGCCAATCCCCAGCCAGGGCCAGTGGCTCCCATCGCGCAGGGTGCGAAACAGCAGCCAGGCGGTGGCCAGGGCAATGGGCAGCAGGGGGGTGTCGGGGAGCATGGCCATGGCCAGCATCTGGAACATGACACCGCTCTGGAACACCGCTACCGCCAGGGTCGCCAGCCAGGCGGGTTCTTCGGGGAACAGATCCCGGGTCAGTCCATGGATGAACAAGCCGCTGATGGCGGCCAGCAGCACCGGCCACAGGCGCAGGGCAAAGTCGCTGGTGGAAAACGGCAGGACAAGGGCGTTGAGCCAGCCTACCAGAGGGGGGTGGTCGAAATAGCTCCAGTCCAGGTAGTAGCCGTACAGGGCGTACTGGGCTTCATCGTTGGTCAGTTCCGGGATGCCGATCACCAGCAAATGCAGAATGCTGAACAGGCCAACCAGCCAGAGAGTGGCATGCCAGGGATAGGCGCGAATGTAGGAATTCAATATGGGTTACCGGCGTTATACAGGGCATAACTCTAACAGAATCAGGCCATTGGCGCAGCAGCGAGAGGCCGGTATTGTTTTGCGTTTGGCGTCCAACCCATGCACAATACGCGCTTTATGGCCATCAAGTGCAGCAGCGTGATTTTATGAGCATCAAGGCAGACAAGTGGATTCGGCGCATGGCCGAGAGCAACAGCATGATCGACCCGTTCGAGCCGGGCCAGGTCAGGGAGAACAACGGTAACCGTATTGTCTCTTACGGTACCTCCAGCTATGGTTACGATGTACGCTGCGCCGATGAGTTCAAGATCTTCACCAACATCAACTCGGCCATCGTCGACCCCAAGGACTTCGACCACCAGAGCTTCGTCGACTACAAGGGGGATGTCTGCATCATCCCCCCCAATTCCTTTGCTCTGGCGCGTACCGTGGAATACTTTCGCATTCCCCGCAATGTCCTGACCGTCTGCCTCGGCAAGTCCACCTATGCCCGTTGTGGCATCATCGTCAATGTCACGCCACTGGAACCGGAATGGGAAGGCCATGTGACCCTGGAATTCTCCAATACCACCCCGCTGCCAGCCAAGATCTACGCCAACGAAGGCGTGGCACAGATGCTGTTCTTCGAATCCGATGAAGTCTGTGATACCTCGTACCGGGATCGCGGTGGCAAGTATCAGGGCCAGGAAGGCGTAACCTTACCCAAGGCATAACCCCGTCGTTACCTGAATTTTCGGTACAGGCTGGCATGCAAGCCCCTGTATCCGGAAATTCAGGCAACTATCGGGATAACAAACAGGGACGAGTGGCGCAGGGGCGATAAAAAAACCGGCTTGTGCCGGTTTTTTTATCGGCTCTTCAGAAGAATTAGTGGGTGGCCACCGTCGAGGCTTTTTATCCAATGATTCATGCAACGATTGGTTTTACATATCGTCTTCTTCGTCATCAAACAGGTCGGGTTGCTTGCCTTTTTTCGTGTTGAGGCTTTTCAGTTCGGTCAGCTTGATCACGCCCAGTTCGGGGTCTTCATATTCGATGCGCACGGGCAGATAATCCAGCTCCGGCGCACACCAGAAGTTGAACATATTTTCATCCTCACGGCTCAGGCCTTCCAGCTTGACGGTCTTGAGCTGGCCGTAGGGAGTGACGATCTCCTCTTCACCCACCACCCTGGCGTCATAGATATAAAAGCCGTTTTGATCGGCAACCCCGAACACAAACGGTTGGCGACTTTTTTGCAGGTGCAGCATGACGGCCAGTTGAATGGTTTGCAGGTCATAGCTGTTGTCGATGAGAGGAAAGACCTGTTCTTCCCGACTGTGGTGGATTTCCTTGTTTTTGTGATCGAAATAGATGCTTTCATCAAAGCTGCGTTCTCCGCCACTTTGTATCGCATGGTAGACCAGGCTGAGGAGCTTGCCGTTTTTCCATTTGGCGGTGCTGCTTTCCCGGAGCTTGTCCTTGAACGAGGCCTTGGCCACCCCGGCGGGCTCACCTTTGGACGTGATGCGGATTTTGTTGCCACTGACGCTGACCGTACGGGTGATCTGGCCAACTTTCAGGCCGCCAACACGCATTTCATATTCGGCAGTGAAGCCCTTTTGCAACAGGTCGAGTTTTTCGCCTGCCTGAGGGCAGAGGGGAAAAACAAGTAACAGCAGGGGTAGGAGTATCTTCAGCATGACATGAGGGTTTCCTGGGTTGGCTTGCTGTTTTGAGTCTTGCCGGGACAAATGGTTCACACGCGGAACTGGCGCTGGCTGTCAGTGATGGGCTTGCCATTGAACAGCACGGTATCATCGCGCAGTTGCAGGCGGCCTTCGGCAAACCACTGGATGACCAGCGGGTAGATGATGTATTCCTGTTCATGAATCCGTTCGGCAAGGCTTTGTGGCGTGTCATCTTTCCTGACCGGTATGCTGGCCTGGATGATCACCGGTCCACCATCGAGTTCGGGAGTGACGAAGTGCACACTGACACCATGCTGCTCATCACCGGCCTCCAGTACCCGCTGGTGGGTATTCAGGCCTTGGTACCTGGGCAGCAGGGAAGGGTGAATGTTGATCATCCGGCCCTGGTAGTGGCGAACGAAATCGTCGGTGAGGATACGCATGAAGCCGGCCAGTACGATCAACTCCGGCTTGTACTGATCGATGACGGCACGCAGCGCCTGGTCAAAATACTCGCGGCTCTGGTAGTCGCGGTGATTTACCACCTCAATGGGGATGCCGGCTTCGGTGGCCCGTTTCAGGCCATAGGCGTCGGGATTGTTGCTGATCACCGCGCGGATCTCGATGGGCAGTTCCTGCTCGCGAATGTAGTCGATGATGGCCTGCAGGTTGGTGCCGCTGCCGGAAATGAGCACGACCACCGAAAGGGGATTGTCTGTACTGGCAACACGCATGTCAGTCGACGATTTCCACCTGCTTGTCACTGCCGGCGGCGGTGATCTCGCCCAGGCGCATGGCCGTTTCCCCCCGCTCGGCAAGAAAGGCCAGCGCCTCGTCGGCGTGGGCCGGATCGAGAACCAGCACCATGCCGATGCCGCAGTTGAAGGTACGGTACATTTCACTGGCTTCGATGTTGCCGTTTTCCTGCAGCCAGTCGAACACCGCCGGAGCCTGCCAGCGGGAAGCCTCGAGCCGGGCGCAACTGCCTTCAGGCAGCACGCGGGGAATGTTTTCCAGCAGGCCGCCGCCGGTGATGTGGGCCAGGGCATGAACCGGAACCTTGTCAAGCAGGGCGAGCAGGGGCTTGATGTAAATCCGGGTGGGTTCCAGCAGACGCTCACCGAGGGTGGCACCGTCGAAGGCCATGGCCAGATCGGCGCCGGCGGTTTCGATGACCTTGCGGATCAGCGAGTAGCCGTTGGAATGGGGGCCGCTGGAGGCCAGGCCGATGAGCACGTCGCCGGTCTTGATCTGGCTGCCATCGATGATGCGATCCTTTTCCACCACGCCAACGCAGAAACCGGCCAGATCGTAGTCCCCGGCCTGGTACATGCCCGGCATTTCCGCCGTTTCCCCGCCAATCAGCCCGGCGCCTGCCTGCTTGCAGCCCTCGGCAATGCCGGCCACCACCTGGGTGGCGGTGGCCACATCCAGGGCGCCGGTGGCATAGTAATCGAGGAAGAACAGCGGCTCGGCTCCCTGGACAATCAGATCATTGACGCACATGGCTACAAGATCGATGCCGATCGTGTCATGTTTGTTCATTTCCATTGCCAGTTTGAGCTTGGTGCCGACGCCGTCGGTGCCCGAGACCAGTACCGGCTTGCGGTACTGTTCGGGGATCTCGAACAGGGCGCCGAAGCCGCCCAGCCCGGCCATCATGCCGGGACGGCGGGTGGCGGCAGCCAGTGGCTTGATTTGCTCGACCAGGTTGTTGCCGGCATCGATATCGACGCCGGCATCCCGGTAACTGAGTGAAGTTTTACCCTTGTCG
Source organism: Gammaproteobacteria bacterium (assembly GCA_024275915.1). GTDB lineage: Bacteria > Pseudomonadota > Gammaproteobacteria > UBA6429 > Thiohalophilaceae > JAJRYG01. Next base: position 44,190 of record JAJRYG010000026.1, on the reverse strand, counting down.
GGCTGTTTGGAAGCGGCCACTGCGGACTCCTGAAGTAATGGGATCAAATGCATCTTCAGCCCGTTTCAGGGCATAATAGGCGCGTAGTTTATCAACTCATGGCGGGGGCGTGAAATGCTTCCTGCCACTTGCGGTGAATTTCACACAGAATTTCGCCCTGACACGATTCGCTGACTCCGGACGATAAAATGACAAGATTGAAGTTTTCCCTGCTGCTGTTGCCGCTTTTCCTGTTTGCCACGCCACTGCTGGCGGATGTGGTGGAGAACCTCTACGTGGCCGAAGTGCCGGTAGAAAGCCAGGATCGGCAAGAACGGCAGCTGGTGATTGGCTCGGCGATGCGCGAAGTGTTGCTGCGGGTTTCGGGACAGAACCTGGTGCTGACGGTTACCCCCATCGAGCAGGCGCTCATGCAGCCCACCCGCTATGTGCAGCGATACCGCTATGAAACCCGCGAGGTGGACGGTGAAAAGCGCAAGGTGCTCAAGGTACGCTTCGACGAAGCCGCCATCAATCGCCTGTTGCGCAGCAATCGGCTGCCGGTGTGGTGCAAGACCCGTCCTGCCACCCTGGTCTGGCTGGTCATCGATGACGGCAAGGGCCGGCATCTGCTCAGCAATGACAGTGAAAACGAGGCCCGGCAGATCATCGAAAACCAGTCCCGGCTGCGTGGCCTGCCCCTGCGCCTGCCCCTTTATGACCTCACCGACCGTGCCAGGCTCAGCATCAGTGACGTCTGGGGCAATTTCGAAGACACCATCCTCAGTGCCTCCAGCCGTTACCAGACCGAGGCGGTGCTGGTGGGACGGGTCTACCGTACCTACGGCAATCGCTGGAAAGGCCGCTGGACCCTGCATTCCGAAGGCCGTCGGCTCGACTGGGAATCGGAAGGGGATACCCTGCAAACAGCCATGTTGCCCGGCATGGCCGGCGCCGCGGATCAGCTGGCCCAGCGCTATGCCCGAGTCGAGGAAAATCAGCAGCCGGACCAGGTTCTGGTACGGGTCGAGGCGGTCAACAGTCTGCGGGCCTACAACAAGGCCGTGAATTACCTGGCCTCACTGGAAACGGTCAGCAAGGTGATGCCAAGGGAAGTGACGGACAGCAGCATCCTGCTGGAACTGACCAGCCGCAACGGCCGACTGGCCGTTTCCCAGGCCATCGCCCTGGGACACACCCTGGTGGCGGTTGCCGCCATGCCCATGGTGGGGGTGCCGCCTGACATGACCCGGACCGGGACGGTGGAAGGAACCGCTCCGCTTCCTGCGGTACCCGCGGTCAGAGCCGATCTGACCTACCAGCTGGTGCCATGAGGCATCTGCCCAATCTGATCAGTATCCTGCGTATCCTGCTGGTGGTGCCCATTGTCATGGCCATGCTGCAACAGCGTTACGAACTGGCGTTGGGCATCTTCGTGCTGGCAGGCCTGTCCGATGGCCTCGATGGCTTCCTGGCTCGCCGTTTCGGCTGGACCAGCCAGCTTGGGGCCATGCTGGATCCCATTGGTGACAAGCTGATGATGGTCAGCAGTTATCTGGTGCTGGGCTGGCTGGGGGACCTGCCCTGGTGGCTGGTGGTGCTGGTGATCACCCGCGACGTGGTGATCGTCACCGGCGCGGTGTTCTACCGCTTTTTGATTGGCGAGATCGTCTTTGAGGCCCTGTGGACGAGCAAGCTCAACACGGCCATGCAGATCCTGCTGGTACTGGTGGTGCTGCTGGTGCTGGTGGGCATGGACTTCCTGTTGAATGTGGAAATGGTACTGATTTACCTGGTCAGTGTCACCACCGTACTCAGCGGGATACAATACGTCATCATCTGGAGCCGGCGGGCGATGGAAAACCGCCCGGCCAGGCATTCCTGAGCAGTCGGGCGAGGCATGCCCTGCCAACCGCCTGATCATCATTGAAAATAATATTTGGAGTAAATACCATGCCGGCCAGTGCCGCCCAGCTACCGCTAGGTATCGGTTTGAAAGATACCGCCACCTTCGACAATTTCTTCCCGGCAAAAAATGCCCTGGTGTACGAAACCCTGCGCAACGGGCGCGAGCAGTATGTCTACATCTGGGGCGGCACGGGCACCGGCAAGACCCACCTGCTGCAGGCCATGTGCCATGCCGCCACTTCGGCCGGGGATTATCCCCTTTACCTGCCCCTGGCCAACCTGCACGAACTTTCCCCGGAAATCCTCGACGGGCTGGAAAAGCAGGATCTCATCGTTCTGGACGACATCCACTTCATCAGCAGTGAGCCGGAATGGGAAACCCGCCTGTTCCACCTGTACAACCGGGCGCGGGAAGCCGGTACCCGGCTGGTGGTCAGCAGCAGCATGCCTCCCACCGGGCTGCACCTGGGCCTGCCGGATCTGGTTTCACGGCTGAGCTGGGGGCCGGTTTTCCAGCTCGAAGCCCTGTCTGACGAGGAAAAATGCGCCGCACTGCAATTTCGTGCCGTGCGGCGAGGGCTGGAGCTGAACGATGAAGTCGCCAGCTACCTGCTCAAACGTTGTCCACGGGATACAGAAAGCCTGTTCAACCTGCTCGACCGGCTGGATCAGGCTTCCCTGTCGGCGCAACGGCGTCTGACCATACCCTTCATCCGCACCCTGCTCGATTAGCAGGCGGTTGAAAATGCCGTTTTTCGACAGCCTGTGAGGGAACGGGAAACGGTGTTTGCCCTTCCCGGGTAGAAATTGCCTGGGGAGGGGCTATTCAACATCCTGTCAGTCTGGCTGCCGGGCCCTCTCAGTGCTGATCCGGCTTCGACCCGGCCTGTGCCTTCTCTGCCCGTTTCACGGCACGGGGATACATCACCGTACCCAGGTAAACCAGCACAGTGGCGATGATTTCCAGGCTGGCCAGCAGGCGGGTCGGCGGGCTGGCCCAGGCCTCGACCACCCCATGGATGAAATAGGCCAGGATCAGCAGACTGGTCCAGGCGTAGGTATAGGCGCGCCCCCCGAGTAATCCGCGCAGGGGAAAAGCCAGTGGAATCAGCATGATAGCCAGCCAGATGGGGGCGGGTGCCGTGTAGCCGTACCAGATGACCAGGATGCCGATCAGGCTGAAATAGGCGCTGAGAGTGAGGGTCTGAATGGCCCGTGGGGCAGCGCTCATGCACGGATCCGGATCAGGCCGGCCTGCTGCTGGGCCATGGCGGTCTGAGCCAGGCGTTTGCCCTGGGCCTGACAGAGCCGGATTTCCTCGTCGCTCAGAGGATGATCGCTGTCCTTGCCGGCCAGATGGCTGGGGCCATACGGAGTCCCCCCGGTGCGGGTGGAAAGCAGCGAGGTTTCACTGTAGGGCAGCCCCAGGTAAATCATGCCGTGATGCAGCAGCGGCAGCATCATGGTTAGCAGGGTGGTTTCCTGTCCGCCATGCAGGCTGGAAGTGGAGGTAAAGGCCGTGGCAGGCTTGCCGGCCAGAGCACCCTGCAGCCACAGCGGGCTGGTGGAATCGATGAAATATTTCAGTGAGGCGGCCATGTTGCCAAAGCGGGTCGGGCTGCCCAGCGCCAGGCCAATGCATTCGAGCAGGTCATCCATGCACGCATAGGGCGCACCTTCGGCCGGGATGTCTGCTTCGGTGGCCTCGCAGACACTGGAGACCTCGGGTACCGTACGCAGGCGGGCCTGACAGCCGCCAACCTGTTCGATGCCCCGGGCAATGTGTCTGGCCATTTCGGCGGTGGCGCCGTAGCGGCTGTAATAGAGCACCAGAATTTCACTCATCTTCAAAGCACCTCGAGCACGTTTTCAGGTGGCCGTCCCAGGGCCACCCCCTTGTCGGTCACGACAATGGGACGTTCGATGAGTTTTGGCCAGCGGATCATGGCCTCGATCAGCGCCTCATCGGACAGGTTCGGATCATCCAGGTTGTTTTCCCGGTATTCCGCTTCCTTTGTCCGCATCAGTTGTCTTGGCGAGAGACCGAGGTGGTTGATGATCCGTGTTAGTTCGGCCTTGTCGGGCGGGGTTTTCAGGTATTCGACAACCTCGGCGCTAACGCCCTGGTCATCCAGCAATTGCAGGGTCTGGCGGGATTTGCTGCAGCGGGGATTGTGGTAAATCTTGACCTTCATCATGGCTCCGTTTTTGCCCTGATTGTCGCCTTGACAGTCCATGGGGCAGGTGATAGCGTGAATATCTTCTTTGAGTCGACATAATAACAGTCTTGATGTCCCGTTTCCTGCGCAAATTTTATATCGCGATGAGCGTCTCCGTATTGCTACTGACAGCGGCCTGTGCGGTTACACCGCCAGTTCAGGAAATGAGTAATGCCAGGCAGAGCATTCAGGCGGCCATCGATGCCGGGGCGGAAACCCTGGCAAGCAACGAACTGGCTGAAGCCCGCTCGCTGCTCAAGGATGCCAGCACAGAACTGGAATCGGGAGATTATCTGCAAGCTAGGGACAATGCCCTGCAAGCCAAGGAATATGCCATAAAAGCCAGGCAAACGGCCTTGATGAAACAAAAAAAACAGTAATTTTGTGGTAAAGTGCAACGAGCTCGATCACCTGATATCAGGAACGGCTAATATTCAATGGGTAATGACTAAACGTATTTTGTGAGACGGGTTCCTTGACAGCTGGAAATGGGCAATGCTAGTTTTCATTTGCAAGCCTTGATTTCACAACAAAAATTGACGAATAAACAAACAACTTCGGAGTCGATAAAAATGAAAATATTCAACGCGCTGAAACTGTCCGGCATACTCGTGCTGGTCGTCAGTTTTGCGGTAGGTTGTGCGGGCACACCAGAAGAAGAAACGGTGGGTGATGCTGCAGCGGCCATCGCTGCAGCCAAGGCGGCCAACAAGAAAGCAGCCAGTGTTCACTATGAATGGCGTGATACTGGCAAATTGATCAAAAAAGCCGAAGAAGCCCTCAAGGCCGGTAAAGATGCCGAAGCCATCAAGCTGGCCAACAAGGCTCGCCGTCAGGCAGAAAATGCCTATGCACAGAAATTTTCCGAAATGAAACGACTCGGTTTCACGGAAACCACCGCCATGGAATCCATGCATGAGGACATGGGCAAAATGATGGAAGCCAGCTACACAGTGGAACGGGGTGACAACCTCTGGGACATTTCCGCCAAATCCAGCGTTTATGGCAACCCTTACCAGTGGCCTCTGATTTACAAGACCAACAGTGACAAGATCAAGGATGCCGACCTGATTTACCCGGGTCAGGTGCTGGGTATCGAGCAGAACGCCTCATCTTCTGAAATTGCCGCCGCCATCCAGCATGCCAAGACACGTGGCAGCTGGACCCTGGGTGTGGTTGAAGAATCTGACAAGGCCTATCTTGCCAACTAGTATCTTCTTGCCGTACAGATGGAAAAGGGTCCTTCGGGGCCCTTTTTCTTTGTTGGCAATACTAGGTTATGGTCTGAAGTGTTGAATCCATCGGTATACGCCCGCTCCAGGCCGATCACCGTGGTGAACTACCTGGCCATCCTATATGTCGCCCCCTTGATGCTGCTCACCGGTGCCCAGATCAGCTGGATCCTGTCGGAACGGTGCGGGAGAGGCCTATCCCGGTTTCAGACTGGTTCTGGCCCTGCACGTCATCCATGGCATGCACGGCAACATGCGCAAGCTGTCCGTTAATCAGCTTCACAATATGGCCAGTGGCGAAGTGGTGCCCTGTATAATGTGCTGCACCTGCTGTGCCAGAATGGCATCATCCAACGAAATATGCTTGGCAGGTGGGAACTTGTGAGTGATCTGAAAACACTAAACCTCTATGATCTGTACCGGTTTACCAGCTCGGAGCTGCCCCCCGGAAGACGGAAGCGGGGTGGATGGCATCGACGTCAATGCCAGGCTGGCAAAAAGTCTGGAAAACATCAACAAGAAACTGCTCCGGCTCAGGGACGTCAGAGTGGCGAACTTTGTCGAAGCCTGAGCACAAACAGGATGTTCGGCCCGAATAATAACTAACCCGAGGAATGTCATGAAGTCTCTTGAATCTCTGTTCGAAGGTCTATTGTGGAACAGTCGACTGGTGGTTATCCCGGCTGTCATTGCCAGCTTGCTGACCAGTATCGCGGTTTTCTATATTGCCACCGTGGATGTCTATTACCTGGTGGGTCATCTATTTCATTATGCTTCACCCGAGATGGACGCCGTGGCCCGAGGGGAACTGAGAGCCACATCCATTACCCATGTGGTGGAGGTTGTCGATGGCTATTTGCTGGCAACCGTGCTGCTGATTTTTGCCTTGGGTCTGTACGAGCTGTTCATCAGCAAGATCGATGAGGCAGAAAAATCCGATGTGTCATCGAAAGTACTGGTGGTGCACAGTCTCGATGACCTCAAGGCGCGTCTGGGCAAGGTCATCCTGATGATTCTTATCGTCAAGTTCTTCGAATATGCCAGCACCATGAAATTTGTCAATGCTCTGGAATTACTCTATCTTGCCCTGGGTATCGTACTGGTCGGTCTGGCGCTTTACCTGAGCCATGCCGGTGAACACAAGAAAAAAGAGGATTGAGGTGCCGATGAAGTCGCTGCTGACAGGGTTGATCTTCATGCTGCTGGCATTGACCGTGCAGGCAGGGGAAACCCGGGATCCCTACAAGTATTTCTTCAATGAAACCTGGGGCGATTTTACCGAAGAGCTGGAAAAAGCCCGTGCCGAGAACAAGAAAGGCATCATGATATTCTTCGAAATGGACGAGTGTCCTTTCTGTCATTACATGAAAACCAATGTACTGAACCAGTCCGAGGTTCAGGAATATTATCGCAAGCATTTCCTGCTGTTTGCCGTGGACATCGAAGGGGATGTCGAAATCATCAACATGCAGGGCAAGACCGTGCGGCAAAAAGACTTTGCCTTCAAGGAAAACCGGGTCAGGGCCACACCGGTGTTCGCCTTCTTAGATCTCGATGGCAAACGCATCTTCCGCCACACGGGTAAAACCTCCGGGGTCGAGGAGTTCATGTGGATGGGTGAGTATGTTGCCGAAGGAATTTACAAAAAGATGTCTTTTTCCCGCTACAAGCGAGAAAAGCGCAAGGCAAGCAAGGCCAAGAAGTAAGGTATGTCAAAATCCAGCATGATGTCCTTGTTCCGGGTCACTGCCGCAGGTTGTTTGTTGCTGAATGCAACCACCAGTTGGGCTGCCGAGGCACAGCCGCCCCAGCCTTTGCCGGAACCCCTGACCCTGGAATATGCCCTGTCACTGGCCAGTGATGCCTCACATCCCGAACAGCAGATCTTCGAGGCGGACATCCGTGCAGCACAAGCCGATAAACTCACGGCAGAATCAGGGCTGGGGCTGAACACCTGGGTCGAAGCCCGCCTGCGTTTTTACCAGCCACCGGTTAATCTGTTTCCTGATGAGTCCCGGGACGATCACCGGCTGGGGATCTTTGTCGACAAGACCCTGTATGACTTTGGCCGGACCCGCGCACTGGTTTCGGCAGCCGACAAGCAAATCGAAAGCAGTCGCATTCTTTACCAGAACAGCTTGCGCAACCGGCGTATCCAGATCATGCAGCACTATTTCGACGTGCTGCTGGCGGACATGAATTTCTACCGCTATAACGAGGAAATGGCGGTGGTGTATGTGGCGCTGGACAAGCTGCGGGACAAATATGAAATGGGCCAGGTGTCGGATCTGCAGGTACTGGAAAAGGAATCGGAATACCAGAAAGTGCGCAAACTGCGTGCCCGCAGTCAAAACCTGCAACGGGTCACCCGTGCCCGTCTGGCCTATGTGCTCGGCCACCCCGGTGACTTGCCGGGAACGGTGGCAAAACCGGAATCCCTTCCTCAGCTGGAAAGAAAGCTGGCGGAGGTGGAGATCTTGCAGCAGCAGGCATTGCGGGAAAGTCCGCGCATCAGGTCATTGCGTGCCGAGATCACGGCTGCACGATCACTGGTTGATGCGGCAAATGCCGACGGTAAGCCAAGGTTGATCGGCTCGGCCGAAGCTAGCGCCTACAGCAAGGTCAGGGCAAGAAACGACACCTGGCGGGTCAATGTGATTCTGACCGTGCCACTGACCACCGGCGGAAAGGTGGATGCCGCGACCTCGCGTGAGCGGGCCGAAGTCTACCGCCTGAAGGCGGAACTTTCGGATCTGGAGGAACAGATCCGCCAGGAGGTGCTGGAATTATGGCTGGAAATCGAAGGGCTGTATCTGCAGCGTGATGAAATGCAGACCCGCACCGATTACCGGGAAATCTACCTGGATCGAAGTCGGGCACTCTATGAACTGGAGGTCAACACCGATCTGGGTGATGCCATGGTGCGGGTCACCGAGACCGAAAGAGAGAAGCTGGCCACCGATTATGCCATTGTGCTGGCCTGGGAAAAAATGGATCTGTTGACCGGTAACCATGGGGCCGAGATGAAACAATCACAGGAAGCAAAATGAACCTATCCTTGATAAATGGCAAAACGTCCGTGTGGACCAGACGGTTGCTGGCGACAGTGTTGCTTGCTGGCCCGTTGTCGGCTTTTGCCCTCGAACTCAGCGGAGAACTGCACTGGGCGCATCGGGTGGAACTGTCTGTGCCCGTCAAAGGGGTGATCAAGGCCGTACCGGTCAGGGCCGGTGATACCGTGGCAAAGGGGCAACGTCTGCTGATCCTCGACCAGCGCCCCTACACCAGCCGCCTCAAAGGCGTGCAGGCGGAAGTAAAAGGACTCAAGGCCGTACGTGACGAGATGCAACGGGAGCTTGATCGTTCCCTCGAACTGTATGATCGCACGGTCTTGTCCGAGCATGAATTACAGGTGGCGAAAAACAACCTGACTTCGGCGGAGGCCGGTTATCAAAAAGGGCTGGCGGCCTTGCGAAAGGCCAGGCTCGAACTCGAGTACAGTGAACTCAAGGCACCTTTTGCCGGCATCATTGTCAGCCGCCACGCCGAAGCCGGGCAGGTGGTGGTATCTGACTTGCAGCCGGTGACCCTGATGGTGCTTGCCGCCAATGATGTCATGCAGGCCTGGAGCCGGGTCACGGCCAGCGATCTGGGCAATATCCGGCCCGGCTCGCGGGCTTCGGTCAAGCTGGCCGGGCAGACCTACCCGGGTCTGGTCAGTGAAATTTCCCTGGAACCGGACAGCAGGCTTTCCGACAAGGACAAATACTACCGGCTGGTGGTCGAATTCAAGCCTGCGAATATCCTGCGCATGCGTGCAGGTTTGCCGGTCAAGGTCATCCTGCCATGAAGCTGTGCCTGCGTTGCATCGTCAGGGGGCGGGTACAGGGTGTGTTCTATCGTGCCACTACCGAGCAACAGGCTGTCCGGCATGGCCTGAGCGGGCATGCCCTCAACCTGCCTGATGGTAGCGTGGAGGTACTGTTGTGCGGCGAGGAGGACAAGGTCCGGCAGGTCAGTGACTGGTTATGGCAGGGATCCACGTATGCCAGGGTCACGGCGGTGGAATGCGAGACCGTCGAAATGGAAGCGCCGGCAGGATTTTCCACCGGCTGAATCATTCAGTACTTGCGCCAGCGCTTGTTGAGCGCGGCGAAGACCTTGTTGCTGTAGCGATAGCTGCCCTTGCTGCCGTTGTACCTGGCTAGGGCTTGGGTCAGATCACCTTTTTCCATGTCGAGGTAATACCTGAGGATGGTGCAGCCCATGCGCAGGTTGGTGCGGGCATTGAACAGATTGTCATCGGGGCGGCCTATTTCCTTCAACCAGAACGGCATGACCTGCATCAGTCCCATGGCACCGGCGCGGGAAATGGCAAACTGTTCAAAATTGCTTTCGATGTCGATGACCGCCATTACCAGTTCGGGATAGAGTCCGGCCCGGGTTGCCTCATAGTGAATGAGGCGAAGCAGGCGCAGGCGTTTTTCCGCATCGGGCACCTTTTTCTCCAGCAGTGCCGACATGTCCACCAGCCAGACCTCGGCGTCGAAGCGATCCACGAAGCTGTCGCTTTCCTCAATGGCGGTTCTGAGCAGTTCCCGCAGTTTCGGATCCACGGCTGTTTCGATGTCGGCATCCACGGCCAGCACCATGCCGGTCTGCCAGAGCAGCAGAGCGGTCAGCAGCAGCTGTCGGCCGTGGCGCCACATCAGCCCTGACCGGCCCCGAGCTGGTTGCGGAGGAAATCCACCACCTGATCCAGGGCAATGTCCTGGCTGTCGCTGTCACGTCGCCCCTTGTATTCCAGCATGCCCTTGTCCAGCCCCCGTTCACCGACGACGATGCGGTGGGGAATGCCAATGAGCTCCATGTCGGCAAACATCACGCCGGGGCGTTCCTTGCGATCGTCGAGAATGACATCGATGCCGGCGGCGCAAAGTTCTGCGTACAGGGTCTCCACGGCTTCACGCACCCGCCTGGACTTGTGCATGTTCATGGGTAGCAGGGCCAGCTGGAAGGGCGCGATGGCGGCTGGCCAGATGATGCCCCTGTCATCGTGATTCTGCTCGATGGCGGAGGCGACCACACGGGACACGCCGATGCCATAACAGCCCATGGTCATGACCACGGACTTGCCGTTTTCATCGAGAACCGTGGCCTGCATGGCCTCACTGTAGGTTCGGCCCAGCTGGAAGATGTGCCCCACTTCGATGCCACGCTTGATGGACAGGGTTCCCTTGCCATCGGGACTGGCATCGCCTTCGACCACGTTACGGAGATCCACGGCCTGGCCTTCGTCCAGATCCCGCCCCCAGTTGACGTTGATGTGGTGTTTGCCATTTTCGTTGGCACCACAGACGAAGTCCGCTACCTTGAGGGCGCTGTGATCGGCATAGACGGGGATCTCAAGACCCACCGGACCGATGGATCCGGGTTCGCAGCCGGCCACCTTGCCGACCTGCTCGGGACTGGCAAAGGTCAGGGGCGCGCGGATGCAGGGGAGTTTTTCTGCCTTGATTTCATTGAGTTCGTGATCGCCACGCAGCACCAGGGCGATGACCGTCTCGTCTTCACCTTCCACCAGCAGGGTCTTGAGGCACTGGCCGGGGGGCACGTCGAGAAAGGCGCTGACTTCCTCGATGCTGTGCTGGCCGGGGGTGTCCACGGTCTGCATGTCGGCGCCAGGGGCGGGGCGTGCGGCGGCCGGTGGCAGAGCCTCGGCCAGTTCCACATTGGCGGCGTAATCACTGTCGGAGCTGAAGGCGATGGCATCCTCTCCCGATTCGGCCAGCACATGAAACTCGTGCGACAGGCTGCCGCCGATGGAGCCGGTATCGGCATGCACCGGGCGGAAGTCCAGGCCAATGCGGCTGAAGATCCGGCAATAGGTTTCGTACATGACCTGGTAGGTTTCGTTGAGGGAATCGTCATCGAGGTGGAAGGAATAGGCATCCTTCATGAGAAATTCTCGAGCGCGCATGACGCCGAAGCGGGGCCGGATCTCGTCACGGAACTTGGTCTGGATCTGGTAGAAATTGCTCGGCAGCTGGCGGTAGCTGCGGATCTCGCGGCGGATCAGATCGGTGATGACTTCTTCATGGGTGGGGCCATAGCAGAATTCACGTTGATGGCGATCGGTGAGGCGCAACAGTTCGGGGCCGTACTTGTCCCAGCGGCCCGATTCCTGCCAGAGTTCAGCTGGCTGAATGGTGGGCATCAGCACTTCCTGGGCGCCGGCGCGGTCCATTTCCTCGCGGACGATGGCTTCGACCTTGCGCAGCACCCGCAGGCCCATGGGCAACCAGGTATACAGGCCGGTGGCCAGTTTGCGGATCATGCCGGCACGCAGCATGAGCTGATGGCTGATCACCTCGGCATCGGAGGGGACTTCTTTGACAGTGGCGAGCAAAAAGCGGGAAGTGCGCATTCATTATCCTAGACAGGTTGGGTGACAAAGCCGGTATTTTATCCCCAAGGGTGCACCCAGGGTAAGGGGGGAGGTGAGGTATTCGGGCTGGATCACGGCTTCACGGCGCCTGTGAGCCGGGGGCCGTGATCCGCATGGGCCTGTGGCCGGCCGTTGACAGAGGGCATTTTCAGTCGCCTGTTTGCAACAGACTGCTAACAGACTGTTGAAAAACGCCGTTATTCGACAGCCTGTGAGGGAACGGCTTTTTCAACATCCTGTTAAAAGGTGTCACCCTTCCAGCCCCACATGGCACGGGGCGCATCGGCAAACTCGATATAGATGCGGTCCTGGCTGATTTTGAAATGAAACTCGACCAGGGTACACAGGGCCTGGGAGAGATCAGGAGTTTTGGCCTCGGGCAGGCCAATGCTTTTCAGTTCCAGATAGGCCGTGGGGTCATCGCTGCCGGCAAACACCATGGGTACGGCGGCTTCGAGGGCCACCATCACATAGCTTTCCGGTTTGCCCAGCGCCTTGGCCACCAGGCGGGAGGCGGCTGTAAGGAACTCGCGGGTCTGACTGTCATCACTGGGCTGGTTGGTCTGGAGTTTCAGGTAAGGCATGTTGATTCTCCGTGGTTAGTCACAGAATTCCTTGATGTCGTCCTTGGCCTTTTGCTGACGCTTGAGCCTTTCGTCGTCGTCGAGGCGCACATAACTGCCGTCGGGTTGCTTGAAGCGGCGAAACACCGTATAGGCCTCGAGGTTCTTCCTGGCGGCTTCACAGTTCTTTTTGCGTATTTCTTCAGCCTTGGCCTCTTGCTGCTGGATGTCCTGGTTTTGCTTTTCTTCCTCGTTGCGGTTGCTGGTAAATTTCGGCGTCGAGGATTCCGGGGATTCAGCGGCAGACGGGTAACTGCTGCTCGTGCCGCTCTGCTTGATGTGGATGACTTCATAAGCGCCCTCGGCAGGCGGGGTTTGGGAGTAGACCACATTGCCATTGTCGTCGAGCCACTTGTAGGTGGTTGCCGCCCAGGCCATCGAACTGGCAAGACTGACGACAAGACTGATGAGCAGGAGCTGGCATTTTTTCATAAGTATGGTGGCCTTCTTTTTTAAGTTGCGATGGCAATCGGCAAAAAAACTGCCTGGCTTGTCGTTTGACCGTGCCATTTGTTTCGTCCTTACGATCCCAGAGGAAAAGGCGTCATGACTGCAAGGACATCATCCGGCGCCGTGCCTTCAATAACCATAGCCCAAAATACGCCACATAATCAAGCAGTTATATGGTGAATATAGTGGGATTTGTGAAGCAATTCAGACTACCCGCAGGGGATTGGGCTTCCGTGGTTCATATACAGCCGGGCCAGCAGGGCAAACCTCACCCACCGCCCCGGCCACTAACCGTACTATGAGGCAGCATGATCTTGCCTTGGGGGTGCAATTAGGTCATCAGACTGATTATAATAGTCGTTTTTTCGTGCGCGGAATGGCTGTGGGCCGAATCGGCGGCGAAAATCGTAAAGTTCGGTCAATCCGGGAGACAAAAGACGTGAAATTAAGTGGTGCGGAAATAATTGTCCAGTTCCTGAAGGATGAGGGCGTCGAGCATGTGTTCGGCTATCCCGGCGGAGCTGTGCTGCACATCTATGATGCCATATTTCAGCAAGATGCCGTCCGTCACATCCTGGTGCGTCATGAACAGGGCGCGGTACATGCCGCCGACGGCTATGCCCGTGCCACCGGCAAGCCCGGCGTGGCACTGGTCACATCCGGCCCCGGGGCCACCAATGCGGTGACCGGCATTGCCACCGCCTACATGGATTCCATTCCCATGGTGGTGCTGACCGGTCAGGTCATTTCACCCTATATCGGCAGTGATGCCTTCCAGGAAGTCGATGCCGTCGGCATTACCCGTCCCTGCGTCAAGCACAATTTCCTTGTTAAGAGCCTCAAGGATTTGCAGTCGACCCTGAAGAAGGCCTTTTATATCGCCACCACCGGGCGTCCCGGTCCGGTGGTCGTGGACATTCCCAAGGATCTGACCGATCCCAACATCAAGATCCCCTACAAGTATCTGGAAACCATCGAGATGCGCTCCTACCAGCCCACGGTCAAGGGCCATCCGGGGCAGATCAGCAAGGCGGTCGATCTGATCCGCACGGCCAAGCGGCCGATGATCTATTCCGGCGGCGGTGTGGTGCTGGGTGATGCCTCGGAACAGCTCATCGAATTTACCCGCCACCTGGGCAGTCCGGTCACCAATACCCTGATGGGGCTGGGCGCCTATCCGGCCACCGATCCCCTGTTCGTTGGCATGCTGGGCATGCACGGCACCTATGAAGCCAACATGGCCATGCACGAATGTGACGTGCTGATCGCCATCGGTGCCCGCTTCGATGACCGGGTTACCGGAGATGTGAAAAAGTTCTGCCCCGGGGCAAAGATCATTCACCTGGATATCGATCCTTCGTCCATCTCCAAGAACGTCAAGGTGGACATTCCCATCGTCGGTGACATCAAGCATGTGCTCACCGACATGATCCAGCAGCTCAAGACCGGTGAGCCTCAGCCGGATGAAAAGGCGCTGCAGAAATGGTGGAAACAGATCGAGCAATGGCGCGGCAAGAACTGCCTGCGTTATGATCGCAACAGCGCCCTCATCAAGCCCCAGTTCGTGATCGAAAAACTCTGGGAAGTCACCGGTGGTGACACCTTCGTCACCTCCGATGTGGGCCAGCACCAGATGTTCGCAGCCCAGTTCTTCAAGTTCGACAAGCCGCGTCGCTGGATCAACTCGGGGGGCCTTGGCACCATGGGCTTCGGTCTGCCGGCCGCCATGGGTGTGCAGATTGCCCACCCTAGTGAAACGGTCAGCTGCGTTACCGGCGAGGCCAGCATCCAGATGTGCATCCAGGAGCTGTCCACCGCCCTGCAGTACATGCTGCCGCTGAAGATCATCAACCTGAACAACCGCTACATGGGCATGGTGCGCCAGTGGCAGGAGTTCTTCTACGACAAGCGCTATTCCCATTCCTACATGGAAACCCTGCCCGACTTCGTCAAGCTGGCGGAAAGTTACGGCCATGTGGGCATGCGTATCGAAAAGCCCGAAGACGTGGATGGTGCCCTGAGAGAAGCCATGGCCCTGAAGGACCGGCTGGTGTTCATGGACTTCATTACCGATCAGACCGAGAACGTCTATCCAATGATTGCTGCCGGAAAAGGCCACAACGAGATGCATGAGAGGGAGTTAGCCTGATGCGACATATCATCTCCATCCTGATGGAAAACGAAGCCGGTGCTCTGTCCCGTGTGGCCGGGCTGTTTTCTGCCCGTGGTTACAACATCGAGTCACTGACCGTGGCTCCCACCGAGGATGCCTCCCTGTCACGCATGACCATCGTCACCACGGGCACCGAAGCCATCATCGAGCAGATCACCAAGCAGCTCAACAAGCTGATCGATGTGGTCAAGCTGGCCGACATCAGTGAAGGTGGCCACATCGAGCGGGAGCTGATGCTGATCAAGCTGCGTGCCAGCAGCAATACCCTGCGCGAGGAAATCAAGCGCATGGCGGATATTTTCAATGGCCGCATTCTCGATGTGACTGAGGGAACCTACACTGTCGAACTGACCGGCTCCGGAGAAAAACTGGATGCCTTCATCGGCTCGCTGGATCACAGCACCATTCTGGAAACCGTGCGTTCCGGGGCCACCGGCATTTCCCGTGGTGAGCGCGCGCTGCAGATTTAAGCGGCTGTCGACAACCGGCAGACAAGATTCTTTTTACCCATTTTGCTTACAAGTATTTATACAGGAAACCTGCAATGAACATTTATTACGATAAAGACTGTGATCTCTCCATCATCAAGAGCATGAAAGTGACCATCATCGGTTATGGTTCACAGGGCCATGCCCATGCCAACAACCTGAAGGACTCGGGTGTCGACGTTACCGTGGCCCTGCGTGCCGGTTCCAGCTCGGCGGCCAAGGCCGAGCAGGCCGGCCTGACCGTCAAGAGTGTTCCCGATGCCGTCGCTGCCGCCGATCTGGTCATGATCCTGACCCCGGACGAGTTCCAGTCTGCCCTGTACCGGGACGAAGTCGAACCCAACCTGAAAAAAGGCGCCACCCTGGCCTTTGCCCATGGTTTCAGCATTCATTACAACCAGATCGTGCCCCGCGCCGATCTCGACGTCATCATGATCGCCCCCAAGGCGCCGGGTCATACGGTCCGTTCCGAATTCGTCAAGGGTGGCGGTATTCCTGATCTCATTGCCGTATTCCAGGATGCCTCCGGCAAGGCCAAGGACGTCGCCCTGTCCTATGCCTCCGGTGTCGGTGGCGGGCGTACCGGCATCATCGAAACCACCTTCAAGGACGAAACCGAAACCGATCTGTTCGGCGAACAGGCGGTTCTGTGTGGTGGTGCGGTAGAACTGGTCAAGGCCGGGTTCGAAACCCTCACCGAAGCCGGTTACGCTCCGGAAATGGCCTATTTCGAATGCCTGCACGAACTCAAGCTGATCGTCGATCTCATGTATGAAGGTGGCATAGCCAACATGAACTATTCCATCTCCAACAATGCCGAATACGGTGAATACGTCACTGGCAAGAAAGTCATCAACGCCGAAAGCCGCGCGGCCATGAAAGAGGCCCTGGAAAACATCCAGAATGGTGAATACGCCAAGCGCTTCATTCTCGAAGGTCAGGCCAACTACCCGGAAATGACCGCCATGCGTCGCCTCAATGCCGCTCATGAAATCGAGCAGGTCGGTGGCCGTCTGCGTGCCATGATGCCCTGGATCACCGCCAACGCCCTGGTGGACAAGTCCAAGAACTGAGGAGCCTGCGGCCAAGGCCGCCTGGACATAAAAAACCGGACAGCGGGCTGTCCGGTTTTTTTTGTCTGTCGGCAAGCCGGTTGCAGAAGCGGCTCGTCTGCCAGGGACAAGGCATTTTGGCCTATTTGCGCCTGCCGGTTTAAATTTGGCCCCGGATTGGGTATGGTTCCCCTGTAATGCCGAGGTTTTGGCCATCACCATGGAAAGACAATGAAACACGATCCCGATCGCCCGCGCCGCCGCGGCATCTACCTGCTGCCCAACCTCTTTACCACGGCCGCCCTGTTTGCCGGTTTCTATGCCATCGTCGCAGCCATGAAGGGCCACTTCGACCCGGCCGCCACCGCCATTTTCATCGCCATGCTGCTCGATGGTCTGGACGGCCGCGTGGCACGCATGACCAACACCCAGAGTGACTTCGGTGCCGAGTACGACAGCTTGGCCGACATGGTGTCCTTCGGTCTGGCGCCTTCGCTGGTCATGTACCAGTGGGTGCTGTCGGATCTGGGCAAGCTGGGCTGGCTGGCGGCGTTCATCTACACCGCCGGCGCTGCCCTGCGCCTGGCTCGCTTCAATACCCAGGTGGGCACGGCCGACAAGCGCTATTTTCAGGGCCTGGCCAGTCCGGCCGCGGCGGCCATTGTCGTCGGTCTGGTCTGGGTGGGGGAGACCCTGGCGCTGTCCGGGCACAGTGTTACCGTCTTTGCCTTTGGGCTGACCATCCTTGCCGGCCTGCTGATGGTCAGCAACGTGCGCTATCACAGCTTCAAGGGCTTCAATTTCAAGGAAAAAGTCCCTTTCATCACCATTCTTGTTGCGGTGCTGGTGTTCGTGCTGGTCTCCACCAACCCGCCGGTGGTACTGTTCTCCGTGTTTTTCATCTATGCCCTGTCGGGACCGGTGCTGACCCTCTGGGAACTGCGCAAACGCCGTTCACGACGCAAACACGGGCATGGCGAAGAAGAAAAAAAGCCCACAGATGAGTCCGATGACTTGGAAAATCCCTGAACAGACGCTATAGTCAGGATTCAGACCAGCAAATATCACATGATGACAGACGCACAACACACACAAGTTTTCACCCCGGGCCAGTTGAGGCCGGCGGCAGCGTGCGCGTGCTCGTCTTTCTCCCTGCTACTTCTGCGACTGCTGCCCTAGGGCAGAACGTAATGATCCCGGCGCCGGGCAGGCGCAAAACCACCCCGATTTTCCTGCCAGTTCGACTGAAACTGGTTTTATGTTTTTGTGCTGGCGCATGGCATAATGTGCGTCATCTGGAGATGAAAAATGTCTGACAAACTGATTATATTCGATACTACCTTGCGCGATGGCGAGCAAAGCCCCGGCGCGTCCATGACCCTCGACGAAAAGGTCCGCATTGCCAGGGCGCTGGAAAAAATGCACGTGGACATCATCGAAGCCGGCTTTCCCATCGCCAGTCCCGGTGACTTCGAGGCGGTTCGTGCCGTCGCCGAGAACATCAAGGACAGTACCGTCTGCGGCCTGGCCCGTGCCCTGGACAAAGACATCGAGCGGGCCGGTGAAGCCCTCAAGCCGGCCAATTCCTCACGCATCCACACCTTCATCGCCACTTCGCCCATCCACATGGAGATGAAGCTGCGCATGTCACCGGACCAGGTGCTCGAACAGGCGGTCAAGGCCGTCAAGAAGGCCCGCCAGTTCACCGACAACGTGGAATTTTCCCCCGAGGATGCCGGCCGCTCGGATCTGGATTTTCTCTGTCGGGTGCTCGAAGCGGTGATCGATGCCGGTGCCCGCACCCTCAACATTCCCGATACGGTAGGTTACAACATCCCCGATCAGTTCGGCGCCCTGATTGCCAACCTGCGTGAACGCATTCCCAATTCGGACAAGGCCATCTTCTCCGTGCATTGCCACAATGATCTTGGCCTGGCCACGGCCAACTCCCTCTCGGCCGTGCTCAATGGCGCCCGCCAGGTGGAATGCACCATCAACGGTCTGGGTGAACGGGCCGGCAATGCGGCCCTGGAAGAAATCGTCATGACCGTCAAGACCCGTGGCGATGTCTTCCCCTGCAGTATCGATCACATCGACACCACCCAGATCATGAACTGCTCCAGGCTGGTCTCCAGCATCACCGGTTTCGCCGTGCAACCCAACAAGGCCATCGTCGGCGCCAACGCCTTTGCCCACGAGTCGGGCATCCACCAGGACGGGGTACTCAAGAGCCGCGAGACTTACGAAATCATGAAGGCCGAGGACGTGGGCCTCAATGCCAATCGCATGGTGCTGGGCAAGCATTCGGGTCGCAATGCCTTCAAGACCCGTTTGAAAGAGCTGGGCGTGGAATTCAAGTCCGAAGCCGAACTCAACGACACCTTTGCCCGCTTCAAGGAGCTGGCCGACAAGAAGCACGAAATCTATGACGATGACCTGCAGGCGCTGGTCACCGAAGCCAGCATCTCGGCAGAAAACGAGCGTTTGCATCTCGTCGCCCTCAGGGTTTGCAGTGAAACCGGCGAGAAACCCGATGCCGAGATCACCGTCGATTTCGACGGCGAAGAAGCCACCGCCCATGCCATTGGCAGCGGCCCGGTGGATGCCGCCTTCAAGGCCATCGAGAAAATCGTCAACAGCCACACCGACCTGCAGCTGTATTCGGTCAACAACATCACCAGCGGCACCGACTCCCAGGGCGAGGTCACAGTGAGGCTGGAAAAGGCCGGCCGCATCGTCAATGGTCAGGGTGCCGATACAGACATCGTCATCGCCTCGGCCAAGGCCTACATCAATGCCCTCAACAAGATCCTGGCCCCCCGGGACCGGGAGCACCCCCAGGGCGATGTCTGAGATGACAGGGACGAGTTGTGCGTTGCGAGTGACGAGGCGGGTTCATGAAACCTGTCTTTTCCTCGTCATGCGGCGGAGCCGCCCGTGACCGATCCACGCCGCGCCTACCTCAATGCCATGGGCATCGATGTCTGGGCGCGGCGTGATCTGCCCCGTGATCTGTCCGAGCCGCAAGCGGCAAAAGCGTCAGCAGTCAAAGAGATCCCGGTGGCCAGCACAAGGCCGACCGAGATGGCCACTGCAGTGACACCGGTCCTGCCTGCCCAGGCACCGGCCAGTGATCTCGAACCTCCGCCCATCGAACTGGATACACTTGAACCGGTCATCGACAACGAATACGAACACGAGGAACCCGCCACCCCTGCCCTGGCGACACTGGACTGGCCGGCACTGAAAGAAAGGGTCGCCGCCTGCACCCTGTGTGAGCTGCACCAGAGCCGGACCCAGAGCGTGTTTGGCGTGGGGGACGTCAAGGCCGAGATCCTGATCATTGGCGAGGCGCCGGGTGCCGACGAGGACCGGCAGGGTGAACCCTTCGTCGGCAAGGCCGGTCAGCTGCTCAATGCCATGCTCAAGGCCATTGGCCTGTCACGGCAACAGGTCTACATTGCCAATATCCTCAAGTGCCGTCCGCCCAACAACCGTGATCCCAGCCCCGAAGAAGCGACGCAGTGCTCGGCCTACCTGCAACGCCAGATCGAACTCATCCAGCCCACCCTGATCCTGGCGCTGGGGCGCATTGCCGCCCAGCGGTTGTTGCAGACCAGCACCAGCCTGGCGCGCATGCATGGCCAGATCCATCGTCTGGAAACTACCGGCACACCGCTGCTGGTCACCTACCATCCGGCCTACCTGCTGCGCTCGCCGGCAGAAAAGCGCAAGGCTTGGGACGATCTCAAGACCGCGCGGCAATTCGTTGCCCGCAAGCGCGAGAACACCGCATCATGAGCGCCATGATCGAGCCACCGGTGGCGGGGATCCAGATCCGCAACATGACACCCGAGGATCTCGACCAGGTCATGGCCATCGAAACGGCCATCTACCCGTTTCCCTGGAGTCGCGGTATTTTCAACGACTGCATCCGTGTGGGTTACCGTTGCCATGTCTTTCACGAAGACGGGGAAATCCGCGCCTACAGTGTGTCCTCCATTGGCGCCGGCGAGTCCCATGTCCTCACCGTCTGTGTGCACCCCGATTATCAGGGGCAGGGACTGGGCCACATGATGATGACCCATATGATCGACGAGGCCCGGCAGGCCGGGGTCGAAACCATGCTGCTGGAAGTCCGGCCCTCCAATGAGCGGGCCATTAGCCTCTACCACAAGATGAAGTTCAACGAAGTCGGTGTGCGCCCCGATTACTATCCGGCCGAGCAGGGCCGGGAAGACGCTCTGATCATGGCGCTGCAGTTGAGTGCGCCAAATCCCCAAGCGGATCATGGCTAAACCCGTACTCATCCGAGCCCGTACTACTGACAGAGCAGTATACCCTTGCCCTGCCAAGCGGATTTCGAAGTAAGATTTAACCCGGCAGATAGGTTAGAATAGCCGCTTTTTACCGGTCCCTTCTCAAGGGCAAGCAGAAAACCCCGATGCCATCATTTCTGGAAGAAATTCAACGCCGCCGCACCTTTGCCATCATCTCGCACCCCGATGCGGGCAAGACAACCCTGACCGAAAAGCTGCTGCTCTATGGCCGCGCCATTCAGTCGGCGGGCACGGTCAAGGGCCGCAAGGCCGACCGCCATGCCACCTCGGACTGGATGGAGCTGGAAAAGCAGCGTGGCATCTCGGTGACTTCGGCGGTCATGCAGTTTCCCTACGGTGACTGCATCGTCAACCTGCTGGATACGCCCGGTCATGAAGACTTTTCCGAAGACACCTACCGCACCCTCACGGCCGTCGATTCGGCCCTGATGGTCATCGACAGCGCCAAGGGGGTGGAGCAGCGCACCATCAAGCTGATGGACGTGTGTCGGCTGCGCACCACGCCGATCCTCACTTTCATCAACAAGCTCGACCGTGAAGGCCGCGATCCCATCGAGCTGATGGACGAAGTGGAAGATGTGCTCAATATCCAGTGTGCCCCGGTCACCTGGCCCATTGGCATGGGCAAGGGCTTCAAGGGGGTATTTCATCTCTACAACGATTCGGTGCACCTGTACAGCGCTACCCACGGTGGCAAGATCCAGCAAGGGGAGATCATCCAGGGCCTGGACAATCCGCGGCTCGATGACATTCTCGGCCCTCAGGCCGCTGAATTGCGCGAGGAAATCGAACTGGTCAAGGGTGCCAGCCACAGCTTTGACAAGGCGGCCTTCCTGCAGGGCAGGTTGTGCCCGGTCTTCTTTGGTTCGGCGATAAACAACTTTGGCATTCAGGAATTGCTGGATTACTTTGTCGAGGTGGCGCCACCGCCGCAGCCACGCATGGCCAGGGAACGCGAGGTACAGGCCGATGAAGAAAATTTCAGCGGTTTCGTTTTCAAGATCCAGGCCAACATGGATCCCCAGCATCGGGATCGCATCGCCTTCATGCGCATCGTCTCCGGTACCTATGAACGGGGCATGAAAATGCGCCATGTGCGCCTGGGCAAGGACATCAAGGTGGCCAATGCCATTACCTTCATGGCCAGCGAACGTGACCATGTGGAGCAGGCCTATTCCGGCGACATCATTGGCCTGCACAACCACGGTACTATCCAGATTGGCGATACCTTTACCCAGGGCGAGTCGCTCAAGTTTACCGGCATTCCCAATTTTGCCCCGGAACTGTTTCGGCGGGTGAGGCTCAAGGATCCGATGAAAATGAAGGCCCTGCAAAAGGGTCTGGATCAGCTCAGTGAGGAAGGTGCCTCCCAGGTGTTCAAGCCGCTGAACAGTTCGGATCTGATCGTCGGTGCCGTCGGGGTGCTGCAGTTCGATGTGGTGGCGTTTCGGCTGAAGAACGAATACAGCGTCGATTGCAGTTTCGAGGCGGTGAATGTCAACACGGCACGCTGGGTAACCTGCGAGGATGAACGCAAGCTAGATGAATTCAGGAACAAGGTATCCGACAATCTGGCGCTGGACTCCGGTGGCAGCCTGACCTATCTGGCACCTACACGGGTCAATCTAGAGCTGACCATGGAGCGCTGGCCGGAGATCGAATTCCATGCCACCCGCGAGCACTGAACGAACCGAAATCCACCGGCCCACGTGGCCAAATGGCACTTTCCATTACCTGGCCTGATAGCAGGAACCGCTATTTAGAAGCGGTTGGGGTTGCCGCGGGCAAAGCCGGTAAAGGTATAGGCAGGCAGGATATCGGGGCCACTTTCCGGACTTGTGTAGAAAAAGGTTTGCTTGTCATTTTGCAGCACGAAAAAGCAGTTTTTCCTTAAGCCTCGCTGGTCAGGGAAGAGGATGCAGATCTGATCCTTGTCGTGGACCGTCCATTGGCTGGTGAAGAACCGTCCCTTGTGCAGGCCGGTGATCTTGCCTTCTTCGGTGTAGTAGGCGATAAAGCTGAAGCCCTGGCGGGAGTGATAGGCTTCGGCTGTCTTGTTGTCGAACAGGCTGGTGATCTCGCCCGACTGCAGTTGCCGCAACTCGGCCTGTACAAGGGGGCTGGCAAGCAACAGCATGCCTGCAAGCAGGATGCCGGGTAATGCCTGGCGCATGAGCAGGATCTCCTGAGTCGGTATTCGGGTGACGGTGAATGATTCACCCAATAGTAGTGCAAGCGGAGATCGATTGCGAGTGCTGCTGGCCTCTGTTTGCTCAGCGTGTTTCGTCGACACTGTCCCAGATCAGCTTCCAGTTGTTGCCGGTTTTGAAAATATCCATCAACGCACGCCACAGTGCATCGGCCTCGGTGAGGTTTATCCGGGTCGCGGAGCGCCGATCCGTGAGGACAAACTGCTTGTCCGCAGGCGTCTTTTCCATTCGGTGCAGAACGAGTTCGGCGCCTTGCGGGCCTTCGACAATCGTGATCCTGACGGCAATCTCCGGCAGGTCTTTGTCCTCCTTCTCAACCGGCTGATTCCTCGCATCGGCCTGAAGCAGCCGGAGTATGTTCTCGACATCAAATGGAAAGTCGACGATATTGCTGGACTTGTCTGACATGGGCATTCCTTCGTTTATTCCGTTTGTCTTGATCTGGATGTTGAAAATCCCTCACCGGGCAATGTCTACCCGGGAACGGCAAATGCGGTTTCCCGTTCCTTCGCATTTTCAATACCTTGCGGACATTGAAAATGGCGGCGCCTCTTGGCGTCGCACACAGGCTGCCGAAAAACCGTATTTTTCAACAGCTTGCCAAATTAGGACGCGGGGAAAAGGGCATCGTTCTGCATCAACGGCAGGTTGGCCTGGAATGACAAACCATTGGCGGAACCGGACAGATCTGGCAGGGTGTTGAAAAGCCTGTTCCTGGGCAATTTCTGGTCGGGATGTGCCGTGATTCCGCTGCCGCAGCGGTTCTGAACCCCTGTGCAGGTAGCGGTCAAAAACCATACAAATATTGGCCTTCAGGGAAGGTCACGCCATGCCGTGGGAATTTTCCTCATCCGTTTGTCAACCACATGGCAAGTACGGCGTTATACCTGATGAACCGCACAGCAAGCAGGAGAAAGAATGAGGCCACCGAGATCGCCAGGGCCAGTATTTTGCGTCTACGTGCGTTTGTGTCGATAATCGAGGTATTGGAAACAGCAAGGGTGGGTATCCGCCGTACAGGGGACAACGGGTTGATGACAGACAGCAGGGCTCTTCTCCATGCGGATGCCAGGGCAGACAGGCCGGTTCGGCCTTCTGCGTCATGTTTGCCCCGGGCGTGGCGAAAGTCAGCCACAGTAATGAGATCGGGATATGACCGGAGGGAAGGGCACTGAACTCCCCGCAGGCACTGAATGCCTTTCTTGCCGAAGTGGAGAAAAGGGCGTACCGCATGGCTCAGCTGGCCACCAGCCAGTCAGAGGATGCGCTGGATATCGTCCAGGATGCCATGATGACCCTGGCCAGCCGCTATGCCGGCCGTGATCCGGCTGAATGGGGGCCGCTGTTTCATCGCATCCTGCAAAACCGCATCCGTGACTGGTACCGGCGGCAGAAAGTGAAAAACCGTCTGATGTCCTGGTTTCGGTTTGCCGATGAGGACGAGGACCCGATTGAAACCGCCGTGGATACACACAGCCAGGGTCCGCTGCAGTCCTTGCAGCATGAAGACATGAGCGACGCCCTGCAGCAGGCCTTACAGGATTTGCCATTGCGCCAGCAACAGACCTTTTTGTTGCGTGCCTGGGAAGGCCTGGACGTGGCACAAACCGCCAGCGCCATGGGCATCAGTGGCGGTAGCGTCAAGACGCATTATTCACGTGCCGTGCAGGCATTACGTGAAAGACTCGGAGAGTTTTACCATGCACAGTGACAAAGATTTCAATCGGCAGGTCGGAGCGGTGCTGGATCGAGGCATCTAGCAGCTCGATGAGGCGGTCAGCCAGCGTCTTCGGCAGGCTCGCATGCAGGCGGTGGAAAAAGCCTCGCAACAGGGCACCAAGGCCCACTGGTGGAAACCGGTCGCGGCCTTTGCCGTGGCGGCATCTCTGGTGCTTGCCGTGATCATCTGGCCGAGCGGCACAGAGGATATGCCCACCGGTGAGCTGCTCGATCTCGAACTGATTGCTGCCGATGACAGCCTGCAGTTGTACGAGGAACTGGATTTCTATCAGTGGCTGGCGGAGACGCAAGACAGTGCAGGCTAGATACCTGGCGCCTTTATTGTTGATGCTGATTCCGGCGGTCCATGCCCAGGAAGACACTAGGATGCCCGATGAAGCGTTCCTGGAATTCCTTGCCCAGTTCAATCCCGAGGAAGACGAGGTACTCGATTTTGCATTTGATGACGTGGAAAACCCGCCAGCAGCCCCGGACGGCAATGAGCAGAGCGATGAGGTCGAAAATGAAACAGCCAATTAAAACGCTATTGATGTTGTTACTCCTGTTGCCGGGACTCAGCCTGGCCGCCAATGACTGGCAGTCGCTGAGCCACGATGAGCGCAAGGTTCTGAACCGCTTTGCCGATCGTTGGGACAACATGAGTGAGCAGCAGAAGCAGAAACTCAGAACAGGTGTCCGTCGCTGGCAGAAAATGACACCAGAGCAACGGCAAAAGGCCCGGCAGAGGATGCAACGCTGGCAACAGATGAGCCCCGAGCAACGGCAAAAGGTTCGGCAGCGTTATGAACGCTTCCGTAACATGTCACCCCAGGAACAGGAACGGATCCGCAAGACCCGCCAGTGGTTCAGGAATCTGCCGCCGGAAAAGCGCAATGCCATCAGGCAGCGCTGGCAAGCCATGACCCCGGAGCAACGCCAGCAGGCTCGCCATCGTTTGCAGGAATTCAGCAAGTTGCCTCCCGAGCAGCGCAAGGCCATGCGTGAACGATGGAAGAAACTGAACCCCGAGCAGCGCCAGAAAGCCGTACGCCACTGGCAAAAGATGACCCCCGAGCAGCGTCGGTAGTATATTCAGAACAGGCAGCCCAAGCGGGGGTTGAAATAGGGCAGGGTAAATTACCCTCCCCGCCGGCAAGCCGATCGAGAACAAGGAGGTAGGGTGCAATAACCGCAGGGCATTGCACTGTGGAGGTGGCGGCCTGGATGCCAGCCTTCGCTGGGATGACGGACGTTAGTGACGAGTGACCGTGATGTCTTTTCACTTGTATCTTGAAACTTGAATCTTGTATCTGCCTTACAACCGGTTAACGCGCGCCTTTGTTCTTTTTCTTCTTTCTTTCTTCCCGAGCGGCTTTTTTTGCCGCCTTGGTCTTTTCCAGCTCGATGATTTCCTTTTCGATCTGTGCCGGGTTTTCCAGCGTGATGCGGCCCAGGGTGCCGTCGCGCAATTCTCTCAACAGCAGTTTGCTGGCCTTGTCCAGTTCCACCTGTCCGCCGCTGCGCAGGCAGCCGCGCTTGCGGCCAATGGCTTCGATGAGTTCCAGTTCGTCGTCGGGCAGGGCATCGAGTCCATAGCGTGCCTTCAGCTTGTCCGGGTAATGATGGGCAAGAAAGTCGGCGGCAAAGAAGGCCACATCGTCATGTTCGATGGCGGTATCCTTGATGGCACCGGTGGTGGCGAGGCGGTAACCGACCTGCCTGTTTTCGATATTGGGCCACAGGACCCCGGGCGTGTCGGAGAGCACCAGGCCGTTGTCGAGGACGATGCGTTGCTGGGCCTTGGTCACTGCCGGTTCGTTGCCGGTCTTGGCGATGGTTCGGCCGGCGAGGATGTTGATGACGGTGGATTTGCCCACATTGGGAATGCCCATGATCATGGCATGGATCGTCCTGATGCCTCGGGTTCTGGCCGGTAGCATCTGGCGGCACAATTCGCTGATCTGGCGGATTTTTTCCGGTTGCTGGGTGCTCACCGCCAGGGTCTTCACGCCCTGCTCTTTTTCCAGCCAGGCTTGCCACTGGTGGGTCATGTCCGGGTCGGCCAGGTCGCTCTTGCTCAGGACCTTGATGCAGGGTTTGTCGCCACGCAGGCTGAATAGCATGGGATTCTGGCTGCTGTAGGGGATGCGTGCATCGAGGATCTCGATGATCAGATCCACCTTCGGCAGGGTTTCCTTGATCTGCTTGCTGGCCTTGTGCATATGGCCGGGATACCACTGGATCTGCATATTGGACTCGTCAGGCTGTAAACGGGGTATTCTAGGGGCAGGTTGCCGGGATGTACACACCTGTTCAGGTCCCGTCAGGGCAGGATCAGGCTGGCAGTCATACGGCAAGCGCCCGCTGCAGGAGAGGTGAGCAGGTGCCTGCCCTAAGGGTTACGTTGCCCGGGCCGGAGATGCGTGGTTTAATCAGCATGATTCTGCCCGTGGTTCACGGCAGTCAGGCCCAGACCCGGAAAAAATACACGCCCATGAAAACCTTCAAGACCCCACACTGGCAAATCGACCTGCCTGATCACTGGCAGGTTGAACACGAAGCGGATCACCATGTCATCCATGATCCCCAGGGCAGAGGTGAACTGCAGCTCAGTGCAACCTGCTTCGACGAACCGGTCAGTGGCGACATGCTCTACGACATGGCCGCCGAGCATCTGCAGGCCAGTGCCGAAGAGGACGAGGTCGAGCTCGGTGACTTTGTCGGTATTACTCTTGATTATGAAGCCGGGGGTGAATACTGGCAGGAATGGTATCTGATGTCGGGCCGGGTGTTTCTGTTTGCCACCTACGGCTGCGATCTGGCTGATGAGGGCAGTGAAGCCGATATCATTGCCACCATGCTGGAATCCTTGCGGGTGACCGCCCCGGGGCCGGCGTAGCCGGTTCGCAGCTGGCCTGCCCAGCCATGGCCCGTCGCTCAGTGGTGCAATTTGTGACTCAGGGCTTCCAGCGCAGGCTGGAGCAGTTCCGCCTGCAGCTGGCTCGTCCCGATGCCATTTTGTCCCTTTCCCTGCTTGGCCTGGTGGCGGGGGTGCTGGCTGCCCTGACCATCATTGCATTCCGGTTGCTGGTGGATTACCTGCAGGTACACCTGTTGCCGGTTCAGGCTGCCGAAGACTATGAATCCCTGACCCCCCTCTGGCGCCTGGGAGCCGCGGTCACCGGTGGCCTGCTTGTCGGTGTGTTATTCCGCTTTACCCGGGAATCATCACATACGGTCGGAGTGCTGCACACCCTGGAGCGGCTGGCCCATCATCAGGGACGCCTGCCCTGGCGCAATGCGGTGGTGCAGTTCCTCGGCGGGGCCGTGACCATGATTGCCGGTCATTCGGTGGGTCGGGAAGGTCCCAGTGCCCACCTTGGGGCGGCCAGCAGCAACCTGCCTGCCCAGGCCCTGCATCTGCCCAATAACAGCTTGCGCACCCTGGCGGCCTGCGGTGCTGCTGCCGGGATTGCGGCCTCCTTCAACACGCCACTGGCCGGTGCAGCCTTTGCCATGGAAGTGCTGCTGATGGAATACACCGTGGCAGGGTTTGCCCCGGTGATCCTGGCCACGGTGAGTGCCACCGCCATGACCCGTGCCGTGTTTGGTGATGATCTGGCCTATACCATCCCTCATGTCACCCTGGGCACACTGATGGAATTGCCTTACATTCTGCTGTGCGGGATTCTCATTGGTGCGCTGGCCGGAGGATTCAACAAGCTGCTGCAGCAGGTTTCGGCACTGGGGCAGAAACTGCCCAGCTGGTTTCGTCCCGTGCTGGCCGGCCTGCTGATCGGTCTGTGTGGCATGGCGGTGCCGCAGGTCATGGGGATTGGCGACGATACGGTCAACCGCATTTTGCATCACGATCTCGGCGTTCAATTACTGCTGGTGATCCTGGGGGTAAAAATCATTGCCACCGTGGCCGGCATTGGTCTTGGCCTGCCAGGCGGGGTCATCGGCCCGTTGTTGTTCATTGGCGCCTCGGCCGGTGGCCTGCTGTATGCCGTGGGGACGATTCTTGGCATTACCGATGCGTCTTCCTTCGGCCTTTACGCCTTGATTGGCATGGGGGCCATGATGGCCGGTTCCATGATGGCGCCTCTGGCTGGTCTGATTGCCATTCTGGAACTGACCGGCGAACCCAATATTCTCCTCCCGGGCATGCTGGTGGTGGTGGCCACCACCATTACCGCGGGGCGCATTACCGGCAGTGAATCGGTCTTCCATGGCCTGTTGCGTGCCCGTGGCCTGGAATATCGCAACAATCCGGTCGCCCAGTCCCTGCGGCGAATTGGTGTAACCAGTGTCATGAACCCCGATGTGGTGGTCCTGCCCCGTTACATCACCGCGGCACAGGCCGATGAAGCCCTGAAAAAAGCCCCAAAATGGATACTGCTGAGCGATGAAGGGAATGCCGACATGCTGCTTGCCGCGGTTGATCTGCTTCATGCACGCAAGGAATCTGCCGATGAAGACAACTACGATCTGCTCAATGTGCCGGGTGACAGGTTTCAGACCTGGCCTGTGGACATGGGTGCAACCCTGCAGGAAGCCCAGGAAAAGATGGCCAGCACCGGTAGCCGCATGCTTTATGTGATCAGCCAGACCGTACCCGGCGTACCCCGGGTCTATGGTGTGGTGAGCGCCTAGGATATCGAGAACAGTTACCGTTACTGATGCCGGGACCAGACGTGGCAACGACCATCACAGTTCGGCCCGCTGGCTTCCTCCTGCTTGCCGATAGCTGCTAGAATGGAATTTTCTGCAACAGAACGAATCAGACCTGACTCACTGTACAGCCATCGAGGACGGACCGTCGGTATGAAAGAACCCAGCCAGACATTACAGCAGAGCATCATTCGCCAACGGGAAGTGCTGGCCGACAGCCTTAAAGAGCCGTTGCGCAATGTGGCCGAGGCCTGCAGCAAGGTGTGGGGGGATCGGCAGAAGATGGATGAGGTTCTGAGTGAAGCTTTCCCGACCATTCCCAACTGCAGTTTTCTTTACGCCATGGACACCAATGGCATCCAGATCAGTGACAATGTCAGTCAGGATGGCCTTATCGAAAAGGATTTTGGCCGTGATCGTTCACAGCGTCCCTACATGCGCGAGGTAGTGCCCAGTTCGGATTTTCTGCTTTCCGATGCCTATATCAGCCAGCGTGTTCGTCGGCCCTCCTTGACCGCCATTCAGATCGTGCGCGATGCAAAAGGCACCACCCTCGGTTTCATTGGTGCCGATTTCGACCTGCGTGATCTGCCCATTACCCGTGAGCTTTATGAAGAGCCTCGCTACTGGCGGCAAATCAAGGGTGATCCATCCATTCGCGGAACCGTGTTTCACCAGACCCGCGTCGACAGCACCATGGACAAGCACCTGGATACGATTCTCAGTGTCATTGAGGAATTGATTTGCTCCCGCGGAGTCTTCCATGTCATTCTGCATTTTTCCAGCAACCGCGCGATCATCTGGCTGATGGATGATCCCTACCGCTATCGCCTGCTGGACATCGATGAGCTGACCGACCCGGATATCTGCTTGGCCTACCCGGTGCATCCCTATCCGCAAGACGCGGTGATCAAGCCCGAGCAGATTGCCCCCATTCTTGAGGGTTTCAAACAACTGCGATTCATGGATGAGATGTTCTATTTGCGTTCTGGTACGGTGAATATTTTCAATGGTGTCGTAGGTATGACTTTTTCCTGCGATGGTTCTCACTATATTCCCTATGATGAATTCCTGAACAAGGAACATACCTTCTGGACCATCATGCACAGCGACGAGCAGGCGGCAGAACAATAGACTCACCGGCAGAAGACAGGGCGATGCTGGTCATTGACAGCGACGTGAAGTCCAGCCCGGCAACATTGACGCCAGCAGTATTGCAGGCTGCCAGCATGCTCGGACTTTACCATGCCGAGCTGGCACGGATACTGGGCATGCTGTGTGGTGAAATTGGCCAGCTCGCCAGTGCGAGGAAACGGCTTGAGTCGGATAGCCCGGCCTGGCAACAGGCGCTAATGTTTCTGCGACTCTACTGGGCAATCTTCCAGCTCAAGCAGGGCGACAGGATTGCCAGCTGGCACTGGTTACGGGCCCACAATCAGGATCTGCAAGGTGTGCCATTGCTGTTGATGGTGGATGACAACGAAATGCGCAGGGTACTGGAATACGTGGAGTCACTGATGACAGACAATAAAGAGACAGGAGAAGGGCCGCCGGATCCCTAAGCGGTTCGCAGCGCCTGTGCATGTATGCCAGTAAAAAACCGTTACAAACTCATCGATGTACTGCGTGGTGTTGCCATCGCCCTGATGGTGTATTTCCATTTCAGTTATGATCTGACCCATTTCGGTTATACCGACTCGGATTTTTATCACGACCCCTACTGGCTGCACCTGCGCACCTTTATCGTCAGCCTGTTTCTGCTCCTCGTCGGTGTCAGCCTGGTGCTGGCAACCCGGCACGGCATCGACAGGAAACGATTCCTGCGCCGACTGGGCATGCTGGTGTTTTTCTCGTTGCTTATTTCCATCAACAGTTATTTCATGTTTCCCGGCCGTACCATCTACATCGGCATTCTGCACTTTATCGCCCTGGCCACCGTGCTTGGCCTGCTGTTCGTGCGCCAGTACTGGCTCAGCCTGTTTCTTGGCATCGGCATCATCGCGCTGGATTTGGTCTACCAGAGCCATTTCTTCAACCAGCCCTGGATACACTGGGTGGGTCTGATGACCCACAAGCCCGCCACCGAGGATTACGTCCCCCTGATCCCCTGGTTCGGTGTGGTACTGATCGGGATCTTCGCCGGCCAGACCCTGCTGCGTAACAAGGCCCTGCAACAGCAGGTCGCCCGTCCCATGGACAATCCACTGACCAATGGCCTGGCCCTGGCCGGGCGGCACAGCCTGTTGATCTACCTGGTGCATCAACCGATCCTGTTTGGAACACTGTGGTTGATTGGTCTGTTTTGATGGCAGATGAAAGATACAAGATACGAGTAACGAGTAACCATGATGTCTTTTCACTTGTATTTTGAAACTTGAATCTTGTATCAGCCTTGCCCCATGAAGGCAGAGGCGGTGCAATGCGCGTTGCTTATTACACTCTGCGTTTTGTGTCCATTGCCTGCCTGTGAGGCGCAGGCATCCCACCGGGAACACGGTCGGGCACAAGGTCGGGAACAAGGTCGGGAACAAGGGGTTGGGTGCAATAACCGAAGGGCATTGCACCAGGGGGTGGCGGCGGTGCAATGCGCTATGCTTGTTGCACTCGACGGTTTGCGGCCATTGCCTGCCTGTAAGGCACCGGCGTCTCGCCGGCAACACGAGTGAGTGACGAGTGACCGTGATATCTTTTCACTTGTATCTTTAATCTTTATCTGTTTTTTTAAAAAAAGAGCCAGCCATTTTCATGGCTGGCCCAATTGCCTTTCACGGCAAGGAGATAAATTATCCGCGTGCGCTGACCGAGTCTGAAGCTTCTTGCACCATGTTGATTTCCTGTGAAGTGATGTTCGGTTCCTCGATGCCCATCAAGCGGTTGTACTCCTCTACCGGGATATAGGACCAGGCACTGCGTGTTTCGAACAACTTTCTCAACAAGGCGGTATTCAACTCGTGACCGGGCTTGTTGGCATAGTAGTGGCCATAGATGGGGACGCCGGCCAAGCTCAAGTCGCCAAGGCAGTCGAGGATCTTGTGTCGGACGAATTCGTTGCTGTAGCGCAATCCCTCTTCATTGACAATGCGCGCCCCGTCCACGAGTACCGCGTTACGCAAGGAGCCACCGCGGGCAAGGCCAAGGGTCTTCAACTGTTCGATTTGTTCGGAAAAGCCGAATGTCCTGGCCCGTGCCACGTCGTGACGGAAGGCTTCGTTGACCAATTCCACCGAATAGGTCTGGAAACCGATGGCGGTGTTGGGGAAATCGATGCTCACGGTGATGCGCGGTGACTTGCTGGGCAACAACAAGGCATAACGATCACCATGCTGGACTTCAATGGGAGACTGAATCCAGATGGCATGACGGGTGGTATCCTGATCATGGGTGCCGACCTTTTCGATCATGTTGACGAAGGGGGCAGAACTGCCGTCCATGATGGGGATCTCGGGACCATCGACCTCGATGATGGCATTGTCCACTCCACAGCCATGCAAGGCAGCCAACAAGTGCTCGACAGTACTGATATTGACGCCATATTCATTGCCCAAGGTGGTGGACAAGCTGGTGTCGGTCACTGTGTACCAGCGTGCCGGGATCATGTTCTTGCCGGGTTCGATGTCCTTGCGAATGAACACAACGCCGTTGTTGGCCGGTGCGGGCCTGATTGACAAGGAAACCTTCTGACCCGAATGCAAACCAACACCAACATAGGTAATGGATTCACGCAAAGTCCGTTGTGTTACAGGATGCGGGGAAGTTGCTGTCTGTTTCATCGTCATCTCCTTTACCCGGAAAGGGTTGCTTTTTAATTTGTATAACCAGAAACGTTGTTTTCGTTAGCTACGTTATACGTGCTGGCAGGAGTGCAGACCTGTCCCTCTGCGCCAAGCAGTTATCTGAATAGATCGATGGCGGCAACAGACAGGTAAATGGCGTGTTTTTACAGGAAAACAGTGGATGCGGCTTAACAGGCAAGGAGACAAACAGACGCCGGATACAGGGGGCAGGCAGAGGGAAAATGGCGCCCCCGACACGATTCGAACGTGTGACTTCACCCTTAGGAGGGGTGCGCTCTATCCATCTGAGCTACGGGGGCGGAACAGGAGGTATTTTACTGAGTGGACGTACTTGATGCCACTGGAATCTGCAATAATTGCCGCTATTTTGGAAAGGAATAATCAAATCCGCCGCAGACGGAACAAACGGCCTCGTCCCTGGTCTTCAGGCCTTGGTGAGTGTATGAGAAGTCGCGGCCGTCTGCTGGCTGCCCGTGGCGGTGTAGAGATCTGATTCTGCCGGCCGGCCATAAAGAATGGCAAGCGTGGTTTCGGTACGGCGGCGCTGTTTTTCAATGATGATGCCGTTGATCTGGTTGAGGCGCTGGCAATCATGGCTGAGGGTGCGGATCCGTTGCCAGAGGCCTTGGAGGGGATTTTGGCTGTTTTCCTGACGGCAAAGGTAATCATCGAGGCCTGTTTTCGACAGGTCGAGTCCGGCGGTTTTGAGTTGCCGCAGCTTTTCCTGCTCCAGATCGTCGAGAATTTCCGAGAGTCTGAGTTTGGTCTCTGCCAGGCTCGTCAGCTTGCCGATGTCATCATGGGCGATGGCTTCGTATTCAGCCACCAGAGTCTGTTTCAACTCATCCAGGTAGCTGGCAATATCCTGCAAAACAGGATGAAGGGGTGAGGCTTCCATTGTTCCCATTGTTTTCTGGCCCGAGAGTTTCTGTTCAGGGACGCGTCGTTCCGACTAGCGGTTGCTGTCGAATCCGCGTTCGAAACTGATGATCTTGTCAGCGACCCGATCCGTGTTGATGTCATATTCACCATTGGCGATGGCGGACTTCATTTCATTGACCCGGACATTGTCAACCGGGGACTCACCGGCCAGCTGGCGTTCAATATCCTTCAGGCGGGCCGCAGTACTTGTCAGGCTGACCTTGTCCGAGCCACTGCCGGAGGAGGATGTTGCCGTGGATACGGCTGCGCTGGCATTGTTGCTCACGCGCTCGCTGCTGCGGCTACCGGATTGCTGGGTCCGTTGTGAATTGATACCAGTAATATCGTTGCTCATTTGAATGCTGCTCCTACACCTTTGTATGGGTTGTCGTCCATCGCCGGCATAACTTTAGGGTTTTGTATAAAAATCCATAATAATCATATATTTACCTTGACCAGGCCACTGGATACCACGGTGGCCTCGATTTCCCGCTTTGAACGGCTGTTGCGCACCCGGATGGTATCCCCCTTGTGGCCATCCATCAGCGCCTTGCCCTTGACGCGAATGGACAGGTTGCCGGTTTTTGCCATGATGGTGATGATATCACCCCGCTTGACCAGCCGTGGTGGGGTCACCAGGGCGGGTGTCAGCAAGGCGCCCTGACGCAGATTGCGGCGTGCCACCATCTGGCGAATTTCCTCGAAATCTGTGAAATAACCGTTGTGCAGTCTGGAAATGTCGCGGCGCTCCAGGTTGACATCGCTGGGCTGCAGGTAGGTTCCGCGGGGCAGGGCGTGGCGGCTGACCAAGACTTCTTCGTATTTGCGAATCCGGACAGGCACGTAGATTTTCCAGCCGGGACGGCTCGGGCATTTTACCTGCAGTGAGGTGCGCCCCAGTTGCCGTGAGCTTTCCGGGGGGGCGACTTCGAGGGGGACGGGACACTGCAGCAGTTGCAGGCGGCTGTCGATATGGCCGATTTCGGTGGAAACGTCCGGCTCGTCCTGGAATTGCATCTGCAGGTAATCCTCCACGGCACGCCAGATACTGTCAGTCGACTGGCGCTCCACGGCTTGCAGAGGAAAGGTGAATGCCAGCAGAGCTGCCGTGGCAAACATTAGCCGTAGCAGGAAAGTCCTTGCCCGGTTGCCGGTTGTCTTCATGGGTAAAGTGTCCACGTTCATTGCCTCGGTGTCGCGTTTCGTCAGTTTTTGTTGCCGTTATCTGTCTGTGGAAACGATCTGCAAATGACATGCCAGAAATGCTGTTGTGCTGTAAATATTGGCATTCACTCAAGTTTTCTAGCTACAGGCCGATTCTGTCAGGGTAAATGATGAGCAGGAGAAAAGCATGGCCAGTTTACTGGAAGGGGTGGATCAGAGGACCAACCTGGTTGGTGAAAACCGTCTGGAATTGCTGTTATTCAGCTTGGGAGGGCGTCAACGGTTTGGCATCAATGTCTTCAAGGTTCAGGAGGTCATTCAGTGTCCTCCACTGACCAAGCTGGCACAGGCCAATCCGATTGTGCGTGGCATTGCCAACATGCGCGGCAATACGATTTCAATTATTGATCTGTCCCAGGCCATTGGCCGCAGACCGCAACCTGACCCACAGAAATGTTTTATCATCATTACCGAATATAACCGCTCGGTACAGGGGTTTCTTGTCCACAGCGTCGATCGCATCATCAATGTCAACTGGGAAGACATCAAGGCACCACCGAAAGGGCTGGGAACCAACAGTTACATGACGGCAGTCACCGATGTGGACAAGGAACTGGTCGAGATCATCGATGTGGAAAAAATCCTCGCCGAGCTGGTTGGCACTACCACGGATATCGAAAACCCCGAAGAAGTAACCAGCAAGGAAGACAAGATCATTCGGGTGCTGGTTGTGGACGATTCCTCCGTTGCCAGAAACCAGATAAAACGCACACTGGAGCAAATGAGCATGTCCTGCACTCTGGCAAAAAACGGGCGTGAAGCACTGGACATACTGAAACAGCTGGTAGGTGACAGTGAAAACGTCACTACCCACCTGGATGCCATTATTTCCGATGTGGAAATGCCGGAAATGGATGGTTATACCCTGACCACTGAAATCCGCAGCAATCCCCAGATGAAGGATATCCCCCTGTTATTGCATACCTCATTGAGTGGTGTGTTCAACAAGAACATGGTGCAGAAAGTCGGCGCAGACAAATTTGTTCCTAAATTCAATGCCGAAGAGCTCTCGTCAGAAGTCCGCAACCTGCTGGAAGACAAGGGATTAATCTGATCCTGCCATACAGGCTGTTGTCGATAACGATTCCACAAGAAATACAAGCCACTCGAAAAACAGGAAAAAAAGTGACGCAAACCGTATTACCAGCCAAAGACTATGATGCTTTCCGAAATTTTCTGGAATCAGCCTGTGGTATCGTTCTTGGAGACAACAAGCATTACCTTGTAACCAGCCGCCTCAACCGACTGACCAGCGAATTCTCCTTTGCCTCACTGAGTGACATGCTCGATGCGCTGCAGACCGGGCGTGACAAACAACTGAGTGAGCGGGTGATTGACGCCATGACCACCAATGAAACTAGCTGGTTTCGGGATGGTTATCCGTTTGAAATGCTGAAAAAAAGTATCCTGCCTGAACTGGCGAAAAAAAGACCACGTTCCCTGCGTGTCTGGTCTGCCGCCAGCTCCACCGGGCAGGAAGCCTATTCCATCAGCATGATCATCAGTGAATTTCAGAAGGAAAACCCGGGTGCCCTGACCGGGCGGGTGGAAATCGTCGGTACCGATATCTCTTCGACCGTGGTCAAGCAGGCCCGCACCGGCAAGTACGATGAGCTGAGCATGGCGCGTGGTCTGAGCGCCGATCGCAAACAGAAATTCTTTACCGATAACGGTGACGGCGGCTGGACCGTCAATGCCGACATTCGCGCCCGTTGCCGCTTTACCGAACTCAATCTGCTCAACAAATACGTCCTGCTCGGCAAGTTCGACATCATCTTCTGCCGCAACGTACTGATCTATTTTTCCAGCGAGATGAAAACCGATATCCTCACCCGCATGGTCCAGGTCCTCAATCCCGGCGGCCTGCTGTTCCTCGGCGGCTCCGAATCTCCCACGGGCTATTGCCGGGACTTCGAAATGGCCAGACTGCCCGAAGGGGTGGTTTACAGGTTGAAAGAATAACACCCGGATAAAAGATACAAGATTCAAGAGAAAAGGGGGGGGCGGATCACCGGTTCCTCATTACTCGCCCCATGGCGCAACATTCGCAAGTATTTCCGCTGCTGCAGGGGCACAACTCCAATCACGCAACAAAAAACCTGTATCTTGAACCTGAGGTACCTTGTATCTGCCCCCTCCGGCATCCCCTTGCCGCCCAGATTGCCACCTGAATGCCTGTAAGTTATTGATTTTAAATGAATGAAAAACATGGCACGCCCATTGCAACATTCCCGACAAACAAAGATTCAGGAACAGGCAAATGGCAGTGACCTTCGAAAGCATACTGGGCAATCATGAATATGCCCTCAACATCCAGGCAGAGCGTACCCGCTTGCTGGGCGCCAATCTGGCCAATGCGGACACACCTGGCTACAAGGCTCGCGATATCGACTTTCGTGCGGCATTACAGGCCGCACAGACCGGCGGGACCAGGGGGCGGCCATTGCGCATGACCAACAGCATGCACATCGAGCCAGAAGGTTATCTGGATGGAGCCGAAATTCTCTATCGCATGCCAACCCAGGCGTCACTGGACGGCAACACGGTCGAGTCCCAGCTAGAGATGGCCAAGTTCAGTGAAAACTCCATTCGCTATCTGACAAGCCTGAGAATCATCAAGGGCCGGCTCAGCAAACTCGTTACCGCATTCAGGGGTGAATAGATATGTCATTGTTTAGTGTTTTCGATATCGCCGGCACAGGCATGAATGCCCAGTCGGTACGGCTCAATACCACATCCAGCAACCTGGCCAATGCCAACAGTGCCAGCAGCAGCCTGGGGGAAACTTACCGGGCACGTCATCCGGTCTTTACCCAGATGTTGAATGCCTTCGATTTTGATTCCCCGTCAGCCGGGGTCCGGGTACTGGGTATTGTCGAAAGTCAGAAACCACTACGTTCCGAATACAAGCCAGGTCATCCCATGGCCAATGAAGAAGGCTACGTGTTCATGCCCAACGTCAACGTGGTCGAGGAAATGGCAGACATGATTTCAGCTTCACGTGCCTATCAGACCAACGTCGAAGTGATGAGTACCACCAAAGAAATGTTGATGAGGACTCTGGCCATCGGCCAGTAAACAGGAGATCAGGATGAGTAATATCGAAAAAGCAGGTATGACTTCATTTGAAAGTCTCGGACTGGCAAAACCCAAGGCCGGTCCCAAACAGGCCAGTCTGGGTCAGGAAGACTTCATGAAGTTGATGACCACACAGATGAATAATCAGGATCCGTTCAAGCCCATGGAAAACGGTGATTTCCTCACCCAGATGGCCCAGTTCAGTGCGGTCAGTGGACTGAAGGACATCAAGGACAACTTCAAGACACTCACCGATGCCCTGCAATCCAACCAGGCCCTGCAGGCTTCCAGCCTGGTCGGCAAGAGTGTGCTGGTTCCCGGTGATTCGGCTGCCATGCTGGACAGGGGAGACTTGATCGGTGCAGTGGAAATTCCATCCAGTACTTCAAACCTTAACATCATGGTGCATAACAGTTCGGGGGAGCTTATCAAAACCATCAACATGGGCAGTCAGCAGGAAGGCATGGTGAATTTCCGCTGGGATGGCATGCAGAAAGTCAGCGACAAGAATGGCGAGGGAATGACAGAAAAGCATGTCCCCGCCGGTAAATATATCATCCGTGCAGAAATGGACATTGATGGCCAGCCGCAGAATGCCAAAACCTACGTTATCGACAAGGTGGACAGTGTGTCACTGGGGAACCAGGGGCAGGGCATGACCCTCAATCTGGCTAACAGTGGATCATCGACCCTGGGTCAAATCAAGCAAATCATGTAAGCAGAAGCAACAGGAGCAGAACAATGCCTTTTCGAGCAGGACTAAGTGGCATTAACGCCGCATCAGCAGATCTGAAAATCATCGGTAACAATGTTGCCAATGCCAGTACCACCGGTTTCAAGGAGTCACGTGCCGAGTTTGCCGACGTTTATGCCGCAGCCGATGGGGGGAATGCCAATTCCATCGGTTCCGGGGTAAAACTGGCCGCGGTTTCTCAGCAGTTTGGCCAGGGGAATATCGGTTTTACCGATAACAAGTTCGACCTAGCCATCAACGGCAAGGGTTTTTTCATCCTCGATGATAACGGTACCCGTTCCTACAGCCGGGCCGGGGCTTTCCAAGTGGACCGTGAAGGTTTCGTGGTCAACAACCAGAATCAGAACCTGACTGTCTATGGCGCGGATGATACCGGTAATATTACCGGTGCAATCGGGCCGTTACAGCTGGACAATTCCAATATCGATCCCCTGTCGACGACCATGGTAGACGTGGGCATCAACCTGGACGCTTCACAGAGTCCACCAACCACCTTGCCCTTTGATCCCAATGTGCCCAATTCCTTCAATCACTCTACGTCATTGACCGTGTATGACTCACTGGGCACATCACATCTGGCCACCATGTATTACGTCAAGGACGTGGCAGACAATGCATGGACGACGCACCTGTTCATTGATGGCAACAATGCCAGGGGTGGACTTGCACCGCCTTATATCGGTGACTCCCTGACCTTCGACGGCGCAGGGGCGCTGGCAACAATCAACGGGACACCGGTACCTCCCGGCGTGATCACCTATGCGGGGATCGATCCGGGCACCGGTGCCGACCCCATGAACCTGGATTTCAACTACCTGTCCAATTCGCCTACCACCCAGTTTGGTAGTGCCTTCAATGTCAGTGCCCTTTCCCAGAATGGATACACCTCCGGTCGCTTGAGTGGTTTTGATATCGACGATACTGGCATCATTAATGCAAGGTACAGTAACGGACAGAGTCAGGTTCTGGGGCAGGTGGCTCTGGCCGATTTTGCCAATGACCAGGGACTGCGCCCTCTGGGTGATACAACCTGGGCAGAAAGTTATGCTTCGGGTCCGGCTCTGGTAGGAAATCCCGGAGCAGGAAGCCTCGGGGTCATTCAGTCGGGGGCTCTTGAAGATTCAAATGTGGACTTGACCAAACAGCTGGTCAACATGATCACCGCACAGCGAAACTTCCAGGCCAATGCACAGGTGATTACCACGGCTGACACCATAACCCAGACGATCATCAACATACGTTAATTACTGACAGGCAAATAACATGGACCGCATGCTTTACACCGCAATGACCGGCGCTCGACAGACAATGCAATCACAGATGATTACACCTAATAACCTGGCGAACATCAGCACCACCGGTTTTCGATCAGACCTTGCCGCAATGCGAAGCATGCCATTGTTTGGCAATGGATTGCCGACCAGGGTGTTCGCCATGGCCGAACGTGCCGGTACCGAGTTCAATGCTGGCGCCATAGAGCGGACCGGCCGGGAACTCGATGTTGCCATTCGGGGAGAAGGCTTTCTTGCCGTACAGGCCAATGATGGCCGTGAAGCCTATACCCGGGTCGGTGACCTGCGGATCAATACTGCAGGCCTGCTGGAAAATAGTGCCGGTCACCTGGTCATGGGTGAAAATGGCGTGATAAGCATCCCACAGGCAAAGACCATCACCATCGGTGCTGATGGCACCATCAGCATACGTCCTGATGAAGGTGTTTCAAATGAACTGATTGTTGTCGATAGAATTAAGCTGGTCAGTCCTCCGCTAACCGAGCTTATAAAGGGCGATGATGGTCTGTTCAGGATGAAAAATGGGCAGGCTGTGCCCGCCAATGCAGAGGTAAGCCTCATGTCAGGGGCGCTTGAGTCCAGCAATGTCAATGC
The DNA here is from genome assembly GCA_024275915.1 of Gammaproteobacteria bacterium. Lineage (GTDB taxonomy): Bacteria > Pseudomonadota > Gammaproteobacteria > UBA6429 > Thiohalophilaceae > JAJRYG01. The sequence continues at coordinate 3,018 of JAJRYG010000026.1, read as the reverse complement.
GGCATCCGAACTGGTGAATATGATAGAAAATGCCAGGCAGTTCGAGATGCAGACGAAAATGATGCAGGTTGCCGATGAAAACGAGCAGCGTGCAACCAAGATCCTGGCGCTGGGTTAATAAACTAAAATCAGGTTGGAATAAGCTATGTCACAATCGCTATGGGTTTCTAAAACAGGGCTGGAAGCGCAGCAGACACGCCTTTCGGTGATCAGTAATAACCTGGCCAATGTCAGTACTACTGGTTTTAAAAAGTCCCGGGCCATTTTTGAAGATCTATTATATCAGACAGTCCGTCAGTCTGGTGCCCAGTCCAGTCAGGACACGGAACTGCCATCTGGCCTGTCGCTGGGAACCGGGGTCAGAACGGTAGCAACCCAGCAGCTCCATAGCCAGGGCAGCATCGTGCAAACAGAGAACCAGTTTGATGTTGCCATTCAGGGACAGGGTTATTTCCAGGTTCTGATGCCCAATGGAGAACTGGCCTATACCCGAAATGGAGAGTTTCAGGTCGATTCGCAGGGAACCCTGGTGACTTCCAGTGGCTACAGGGTACAGCCGGAAATTACCATTCCTGCCAATGCTATGAATGTCACAATCGGCCGGGATGGTGTCGTTTCCGTACGCTTGCCGGGTACGCCCACACCGTCGAATGTCGGAACCATCCAACTGGCCGATTTCATCAATCCAACGGGGTTGCAACCTGCCGGTGAAAATCTTTTCCTGGAAACTGCATCGAGCGGACCTGCGCAGATATCCAATCCGGATCAGCAGAACGTTGGTAGTCTGATGCAAAATGCGCTGGAAACCTCCAACGTCAATGTGGTGGAAGAGCTGGTTAACATGATTGAAACCCAGCGAGCCTACGAAATGAACTCGAAGGCCATTTCAACCGCAGATGAAATGATGCAATACGTGAACAACAACCTGTAAGGTAAATGAGATGAGAAGTTATATCTACCGGATTATCGCTTTAATGCTGGCATCTGTTGTGCTTGTTTTTCAGGCAGGCTGCTCATTCAAGGGGCTGGGTGTCAATAGTACAGATTTTGAGCCGGCCAAACCCGTCTATCGCGAAGTCAACAGAAGGGATACAGGCGCCATCTATCAGGCAGGCATGGCAGTTGGGCTGTTCGATAGAGTGACGGCAAGACAGGTGGGTGATCTCATTACTATCGTGCTTGAGGAATCCATGGATGCATCCAGTGATTCCAATACCGCGATCAAAAAGGATCAGAAGGTGGACATGCCAGGGCCGACCATTGCAGGACAACCGGTATTGAACAGCAATGGTGATCCCGTGCTGGAAAACAAGATTGATGCAAAAAGGGATTTCAAGGGGCAGGGTAACAGCGCCGCCAAGAGTTCCATTGTAGGGCGGATTTCTGTCACCGTTGCCGAAGTACAGAGTAATGGCAACCTGATTGTACGGGGCCAGAAACTCATGCTCATCAATAAGTCCAGGGGCTATATTCAGTTGTCTGGCATTGTCCGGCCCCAGGATATTCGTCCGGACAATACCGTAACATCTGGCCGGGTAGCCGATGTGAAACTAGCAGTTGCAGGCAGTGGCACTCTGAACGATGCGAATACCATGGGATTGCTGGCCAAGTTCTTCCAGAGTCCGGTCTGGCCTTATTAAGCCAGGTAACCGAATGTATTACAGGAGCAGGATGATGTTGAAAGTGAAAAATAACGGTTTTAACCTGGCACTGGCTCTTGCCCTGATACTGGGATTGAACAGCGGTGTAGTAAAAGCAGATCGAGTCAAGGATGTGGCAAATATTGCCGGTGTGCGAAGTAACCCCCTGTATGGATACGGTCTGGTGGTCGGTCTCGACGGCAGTGGTGATAAATCCACCGGCATGGCCGAGGAAGTGTTGCGCAACATGATCACCCGGCTGGGTATTTATCTGGAGCCGGGTTTGCGCTTGAAAGCAGATAACGTTGCCGTGGTGGCCGTTCATGCCACGTTACCGGCATTTTCCAAACCGGGCAAGACCATCGACATCACAGTCTCATCATTTGGCAAGGCCAAAAGTCTGCGTGGTGGCACCTTGTTGTTGACCCCCCTCAAAGGTGCCGATGACAAGATTTACGCAATTGCTCAAGGTAGTGTAGTTGCCAGTGGTTTTGGCGCTGAAGGGGCAGATGGTTCGAAGGTCACGGTGGGTGTGCCTACAGTGGGGCGTATTCCCAATGGTGCCATGGTGGAACGTGAAGTGGTGACGCCATTTGGTGAGGAATTCGATCTGGTGCTCAATCTGAAACAGCCCGATTTCACAACCGCCCACCGTCTGGTACAAGCCATCAACAAGGCAATTGGCCCAGGCACCGCCTATCCTATGGATGCCGGTTCAGTAAAGGTCAATGCACCGACAGATCCGGCTCAACGGGTATCCTATGTCTCGTTGATAGAAAACCTTACCATGACTCCGGCAGAAGGAGTGGCAAAAATCGTTGTCAACTCACGCACAGGTACCGTTGTTATTGGCAAGCATGTGCATGTACTACCGGCCGCCGTATCCCATGGGAGCCTGACGGTAACTATTACAGAAAGCCAGAAGGTTAGTCAGCCCGGCCCCCTGGCACGACGCGGACAGACTGCCATTGTCCCCGAGTCAAATGTTGAAATTGAAAAACCCGAGCCTCACATGTTTCTGCTGGATCCAGGCACAACACTGGATGAGATCGTCCGGGCCATCAATGAAGTTGGTGCAGCGCCAGGTGATCTGGTTGCAATTCTCGAGGCATTGAAGGAAGCTGGCGCGTTGCGGGCGGAACTGGTGGTTATCTAAACCCCGCCAATTTCAGCCACCAATACATCCGAGTCCCGCTACTTGGGCGGGACTCGAATCAAGACAAGAACAGAAAGTGTTCAGGAATTCAGACCAGGAATCAAGCAAAGTATCAAGCAAAGTATCAAGCAAAGTATCAAGCCGGGTTTCATTTGCAGTAATGGGTATTCTGGTTGCAAGCCATATGGAGTATTCTGAACAGACTTTCCTCAACCAGAAAAT
>JAJRYG010000025.1 GCA_024275915.1 Gammaproteobacteria bacterium | reverse complement strand
CCCCATGGCAACCTTGGTGGACGGCAAGAAAATCTGGCAGGAGAAGTTCGTAGACTGAGCTTGACCTGACAGTCGCCCCCGGAAAAACCGGTAACTGTCAGATCAAGTCTGAACTACTACAATTGAACGCAGATATGCGGCTCAATGTATATCCGTAATTCTTTTCACTCAGGCTTTCATTTACCTTGTCCCAAAGCAAGGGGAAGGCAAGTGACATCCTGTTATCGGGTTCTATGTAGACATCGAAATCCCACACGGCCTCCGTCGCTGGTGTCGGCATGAATTTGCAGCGTACTTCATCTTCGTGATATACCTTTTCACAATACCAGATGAAGCCGACGAATTTGTTGTTCCTGATTGCCGTATAGCAATAGGCATCCTGATCGAAGCGGTCCTTGATGACCTCGTCGGGTCTTGGAAACTGCTGAACGATCACATCATCCGGCATTGTCCTTGAGACCTTGATGTTCCTTTTTTCCGGGTTCTTTATCATCGGCTGTTGTCTTACCGGCTGAGAGAAAAAATAGTATTTGACGATCTGCAGCTTGTTGGAGAGTTTTTTCAGGGCACGATTGAGAACATACAAAAGGTAATTCACGGCGCCCATTGTCTGAATCGTCAGCTTGATGTCTTTGAGTGTCACTTTCTTGCAGTCCCGGGTCATGCCAGCGGGGCTAGGGTTGCCGCCAGTCAGGCATCGTTGATTCGTGTAATGGAGCAGATGTTACCCTCTTCCCTGTCTCATGTAACCCTGTGCCTGTATTTGGTCTGGTGAACGAGGCCGCGGTCGCTTGGTCGCTAAAAAGCCACGCGCCTGACGGCCTTTTCTGCACCGGCTGGACGCTTCCAACCAGGAAACATTAAGCACTTGTTTTTATTGGCAATTTAAAACAAACAGGAACGATTTTCCCGTTTCACGTATAATTTACCGATTTGTGTCCTCACCAACCACACGAAAACCCATTTGGTTATTTTTAAGGAGCTTTCATGAGCAACAGTTTCAACGCCCGTGCGACCCTCTCGGTCAACGGCAAGGACTACGAGATCTACCGCCTGGCTGCCGTACAAGGCGCCGAGCGCCTGCCCTTTTCGCTGAAAATCCTGCTGGAAAACCTGCTGCGCCACGAAGATGGCAGCGCGGTGACCGCCGAGGATATCCAGGCCATGGCCAGCTGGGATGCCAGCGCCACGCCGAGCAAGGAAATCGCCTACACCCCGGCGCGGGTGCTGATGCAGGACTTTACCGGCGTTCCGGCGGTGGTGGATCTGGCCGCCATGCGCGAAGCCATGAAAACCCTGGGCGGTGACCCGAACAGGATCAACCCGCTGCAGCCGGCCGAGCTGGTCATCGACCACTCGGTACAGATCGACGCCTTCGGCTCGGCCGAGGCGGCCAGCATCAACGAAACCCGTGAGTACGAACGCAACCTGGAACGCTACAGCTTCCTCAAATGGGGGCAGAAGGCCTTTGACAATTTCAAGGTCGTACCACCGGACACGGGCATCGTCCACCAGGTGAACATCGAATACCTGGCCCGGGTGGTGTTCGAAAAGGATAATGGCGGCAGCCTGCAGGCCTACCCCGATACCCTGGTGGGTACCGATTCCCACACCACCATGGTCAATGGCCTGGGTGTGCTGGGCTGGGGTGTGGGGGGTATCGAAGCCGAGGCGGCCATGCTTGGCCAGCCCGTATCCATGCTCATCCCCCAGGTCGTCGGCTTCAAGCTCACGGGCCAGTTGCCCGAAGGTGCCACGGCCACCGATCTGGTGCTGACCGTGGTGGAAGTGCTGCGCCAGCACGGCGTGGTAGGCAAGTTCGTGGAATTCTTTGGCGAGGGGCTGGATCACCTGTCCCTGGCGGATCGCGCCACTCTGGCCAACATGGCCCCCGAGTATGGCGCCACCTGTGGCATCTTCCCCATCGACGATGAAACCCTCAACTACCTGCGCCTGACCGGCCGCAGCGAGGATCAGGTTGCCCTGGTCGAGGCCTATGCAAAGGAACAGGGCCTGTTCCGCACCCCTGAACAGCCGGTGGCCGAGTACACCAGTGTGGTGGAGCTGGACATGGGCACCATCGTCCCCAGTCTGGCGGGCCCCAAGCGTCCTCAGGATCGGGTTCCCCTGAACAATGCCAAGGCCCTGTTCAACGACGCGCTCGACAGTATGAAGACCGAGCGCAATCTGCAAAGCACCCCCGTGACCACCACCATCAAGGGCCAGGACGTGACCCTGGACGACGGCGCCGTGGTCATCGCCTCCATCACCTCCTGCACCAATACCTCCAACCCGGCGGTGATGCTCGGTGCCGGGCTGGTGGCCCGCAAGGCCGCCGCCCTTGGCCTCAAGGCCAAACCCTGGGTCAAGACCTCGCTGGCCCCTGGCTCTCGCGTGGTCACCGAATACCTCAAGCAGGCCGAGGTTCTGGGTGATCTGGAAAGCCTGGGCTTCAACGTGGTGGGCTATGGCTGTGCCACCTGCATCGGCAACTCCGGCCCCCTCCCGGCCGAAGTGTCCAAAGCCATTGCCGATGGCAATCTGTCGGCCTGCGCGGTGCTGTCGGGCAACCGCAACTTCGAGGGGCGGGTACATGCCGAGGTACGCATGAATTACCTGGCTTCGCCGCCGCTGGTGGTGGCCTATGCCATCGCCGGTACCCTGGACATCGACCTGCAGAACGATCCGCTGGCCAATGACAAGGACGGCAAGCCGGTTTATCTCAGGGACATCTGGCCCAGCCAGAAGGAAATCCAGGAGGCCATCCTCGGCAGCGTCAACCGCAGCGAATTCACCGGCAGTTACGCCGATGTCTACAAGGGCGACAGCCGCTGGATCGAACTGGCCTCGCCCGAAGGCCAGCTGTTCGACTGGCAGGAAGATTCCACCTATGTAAAGAACCCGCCCTACTTCGAAGGCATCACCATGGAAGTCGGCGCGATTTCCGACATCCGAGGTGCCCGTGCCCTTGCCGTGCTGGGAGATTCGGTTACCACCGATCACATCTCCCCGGCCGGCGCCATCAAGCCCGACAGCCCGGCCGGCCAGTACCTGCAGGCCAACGGGGTCAAACCCGAGAACTTCAACTCGCTGGGCTCCCGGCGTGGCAACCATGAAGTGATGATGCGTGGCACCTTTGCCAACATCCGCCTGCGCAACCTGCTGGCACCGGGCACCGAAGGGGGCGTGACCCTGCACCTCCCCGATGGTGAGCAGATGAGCATCTTCGATGCCGCGATGAAGTACCGGGAAGAAAATACCCCGCTCATCGTCCTGGCCGGCAAGGAATACGGCTCCGGTTCCTCCCGTGACTGGGCCGCCAAGGGCCCGCGCCTGCTGGGCGTGCGCGCCGTGATCGCCGAGAGCTACGAGCGCATCCACCGTACCAACCTGGTCTGCATGGGCATCCTGCCCCTGCAGTTCAAGACCGGTGAATCGGCTTCTTCCCTGGGACTGACCGGTCGGGAAGTTTTCGACATTCAGGGCCTGGGTGATGCTACCATCGATGAAGTCAGCGTGGTCGCCAAGGCCGAAGATGGCAGTGAAAAGACCTTTACCGCCCTGGTGCGCATCGATACCCCACAGGAAGCGGAATACTACCGCCATGGCAGTATCCTGCACTACGTGCTGCGCCAGCTGGCAACCGCATAAGCTGCCAGCTTCCTGCATCAGAACAAAGCCCCGGACTGCCGGGGCTTTTTTTGTCCCCGCTCAAAATGTGGATGAAATCCACCACCGCGCATTGTCTTTGCAGAGACGTTCTTCTTGTGCCATGTCACGATCTGTTCACTTAAAAAAAGAGGCCATCGGACGGCATTGATTTCTGCTGATAAGTTCACATATTTATGCTTAAGCTGAGGATGAAACTGGCCGATACAGTTTTCAGCGAAGATGATTTTTGAATCTATATTTGGAGAGAAACGAAATGCAACACCCCGTATATGGACCCCAGATTGGCTCCTACCTTGGCAAACCGATTTACAAGACCATCGAAGCCGAAGGCACCAAGCTGCAGTTTGTGCGCAAGGCCGAATGTGACAGTGACGGTTGTCCGCTGGATCAGCTCGAACAGGATGAAGTCATGATGAAGCCCGGGCTGATCTACAAAAAGGTCGCCTGATCCCCCAGCCCATCCCCTGCCTGGTTTTCCCTCACCAGGCCGGGCTGCAAGCCCTCCCCTGAGCCGGCTCGTGTCGCGAGCGGGCAAACAGACCCATTATCATGTAAGATGTAGCGGATTTTTTTTCTGAATTCCGCTACAAAACCTGGAGTCTGTATGGAACTGAGCAGCCTTACCGCGGTTTCCCCCGTCGACGGTCGTTATGGCAGTAAATCCGCTGATTTACGGCCCATTTTCAGTGAATTTGGCCTGATCCGCCATCGTGTTCTGGTGGAAATCCGCTGGTTGCAGCACCTGGCCGACCAGGACGGCATCCCTGAAGTCCCGGCCTTTTCCCAACATGCGAACAAAATCCTCGACGGCATCGTCGATAACTTCAGCGAAGACGATGCCCAGCGGGTCAAGAACATCGAGCGCACCACCAACCACGACGTCAAGGCAGTGGAATATTTCATCAAGGAAAAGATCGCCGGCAACAAGGAACTCGAAGCGGTCAGTGAATTCGTGCATTTTGCCTGCACTTCCGAGGACATCAACAACCTGTCCTACGCCCTGATGCTGCGCGAGGGCCGCAACCAGGTACTCCTGCCGCAACTGGACGAGGTCATTCAGGCGATTCGCCAGATGGCCCATGAGCACGCCGAAACCCCCATGCTCTCCCACACCCATGGCCAGCCCGCCTCACCCACCACCGTGGGCAAGGAAATGGCCAACGTGGTCTACCGCCTACAACGCCAGCGCCAGCAGGTGGCCGATGTACCCATTCTGGGCAAGATCAACGGCGCGGTGGGCAACTACAACGCCCACCTGTCGGCCTACCCGGAGCTGGACTGGGAAAGGATCGCCGCCGACTTCATCACCTCGCTGGGGCTGGTATGGAACCCCTATACCATCCAGATCGAACCCCATGACTACATTGCCGAACTGTTCGATACCCTGGGTCGTTTCAACACCATCCTGCTCGACTTCGACCGGGACATCTGGACCTACATCTCCATGGGATTCTTCAAGCAGAAAACCATTGCCGGCGAAGTGGGTTCCTCCACCATGCCTCACAAGGTCAACCCCATCGACTTCGAAAACTCCGAAGGCAACCTCGGAATCGCCAATGCCATTTTTACCCATCTGGCACAGAAGCTGCCCATCTCGCGTCTGCAACGGGACCTGACCGACTCCACGGTTCTGCGCAACCTGGGCGTGGGCATCGCCCACAGTCTCATTGCCTATTCGTCCACCCTGCGCGGCATCAGCAAGCTGGAAGTCAATCAGGTGGCACTGGCCAACATGCTCGACAACAACTGGGAAGTGCTGGCCGAACCCATCCAGACCGTCATGCGCCGTTACGGCATCGAAAAGCCCTACGAGAAACTCAAGGCCCTGACCCGTGGCAACCGCCTGGATGCCGAGGGCATGAAGACCTTCATTGCCAGCCTTGAGATCCCCGAGGCAGAAAAACAACGGCTCATGACCCTGAGCCCGGCGACTTACATCGGCAATGCCCCCGAACAGGCAAAGAAGATTTGACAGGCGGTTAAATCTGTTCAGCCGCATCAGCACGTCACGCCGACGCTCGGCACCCAGACGAACGGGAAGAAGCAAAGGCTTGACATGCCGTCTCGCGTCTTTTCAATCCTGTCTGGATGCCGGCTTTCGAGCCGGCATGACACAAAAATATCGACCCTTTATGGTACTTGCCCATGCAACTACTTGGTGATCTCTCTCCCGAACAATTCCTGCGTGACTACTGGCAGAAAAAGCCCCTGCTTATCCGTCAGGCGATCCCCGGTTTTCTCTCCCCCCTGTCACCGGAAGAACTGGCCGGCCTGGCCTGTGAACAAGAAGTGGAATCACGGCTGATTTTCGAAAATGCCGGCGGTGCCCCCTGGCAACTGGAAACCGGGCCCTTCGACGAAAGCCGTTTTGCCGCCCTGCCCGACAGCCACTGGACCCTGCTGATACAAAAAGCCAATCAGCTGTTGCCGGAACTGGCCGAGTTCCTGCAGACGTTCGACTTCGTGCCCGGCTGGCGCACCGATGATGTCATGATCAGCTATGCACCGATCGACGGATCCGTTGGCCCGCATCTGGATCAGTACGATGTGTTCCTGCTGCAGGGGCTGGGCCAGCGCCGTTGGCAAATCAACACGGGCGACTTCGATGAGGCAGCACGGGTGGCAGGCACACCGCTGAACATCCTGGCAGAATTCGAGGCCGAGCAGGAATGGATCCTGCAACCGGGCGACATGCTCTACCTGCCACCCAATGTGGCCCATTACGGCGTGGCACTGGATGACTGCATGACCTACTCCATCGGTTTTCGGGCACCCTCCCATGCCGAAATGCTCTCGGCCTGGGTGGACGATCATGTCACCCGCCTGAAGGACAGCCAGCGCTATACGGATCCGGACCTGGTTCTGCAGGAACATCCGGGTGAAATCACGGCTACCGCCCTGCAACGGGTCCAGGCCATCCTGCAGGAACAGGTTTCCAATCGTGAGCAGAATCACCGCTGGTTTGGCCGCTTCATTACCGAACCGGCTGCCCACCTGGCCTACGAGAACCGGGTCGAGACCCCCTTGACTGACGCGCAATTCGCTACCCTGTTGCAATCGGCCGACGCCCTTTACCGCAGTGAATTCAGCCGCTTCGCCTTTATTCGTCACGCACAGGATATTGGACTGTATGTGGACGGTGTGGAAATCAGCCTTGGCCATGAGCATGAAAAACTGGTTGCCCTGATCTGTGATCAACGCGTCATTGTCACCGAGCAACTGACGCCCCTGCTCCGGCACAGCGGCGCCATCACCCTGCTGACACGCCTGTACAACTTTGGAGCCCTCTGGTTTGGTGACGAGAGCGATGAAGATTGAACTGGTGGCTTTCGATGCGGTGCCCGCCATCAGAACCGTGCGCGAAGCCGTATTCATCCAAGAGCAGCACGTCCCCGTCGAACTGGAATGGGACGGTGAAGACAGACAGGCCTGTCATGCGGTGGCCATGGACGAGTCCGGTACCGTGATCGGTACCGGCCGGATGCTGGCCGATGGCCATATCGGCCGCATGGCGGTGCTGAAGACACATCGGCATCAGGGCGCGGGACGCGCCATGCTCGGAGCCTTGCTCGAAGAAGCCAGACGACGCCGGCTGTCGATGGTATTTCTTTATGCCCAGATAAGTGCGGTGGATTTTTACCGGCGCTTTGGTTTTGTCGCCGAAGGCGAGGTGTTCATGGATGCCGGCATTCCCCACCGGCACATGCGCCTGGAACTGTCTGACTGACGGCTTAGCCCATCATCGCCTGGATGACTGGCGCGGGATTCGGCTTGCGCCTGCCATGACCGTATTTTCAGCGCCGTGCTCAAGGCCCCTGGGCCGTGATTCAGATAACAACCGGGTTTACTGAATGCGCCACTGACGGTCGATATCCCGGAACTGCATTTTCAGAAAGTCCATCTGATCAGCAAGAATGCGGCGATTGCGCAACACCAGATATTCGGCCAGATTGGGCACATAGGGAATCGCCAGCAGGGGCATGCGGGCTTCTTCGGGTGTATGGCTGGCCTTGCGGGTGTTGCAGCGGCGGCAGGCGGTGACCACGTTGCGCCAGTTGTCGCGTCCGCCCCGCGAGATGGGGATGACATGATCCCGGGTCAGATCGTGATCGTGGTATTCACGGCCACAGTAGAGACAGGTATTGATGTCGCGGCGGAACAGTTCCCGGTTGGTCAGTGGCGGACTGCCGGCCATGCGGTGCAGGCGGGCTTCACCCTTGACCGCGATGATTGAATTGATTTCGATAACGGACTGTTCGCCCAGCAGGCGCGAATAACCACCATGCAGCGGGAACTGATGGTCTCCGGCTGTCCAGGCGACCCGGTCGCGGGCATAGATGCACACCGCTTCCTGCCAGGGAATCCACTTGACAGGCTGGCCGGTAACATCCAGTCTGAGTATCAATGGTATGGTCATTACAGTGACCTCGTGTGATTCATTCGAGGTTAACATGCCGGATTGGCCCTGTACAAATCATTTTAGCCCTGTTTCATCTCCCGTTTCAGGGCAAGATCATACTGCCTCATAGACGGTTCGTGGCCGGTGCAAGTGATTGATATTCAGACGTCGTGAAGACATCCCTGTCGACTTGACTGCCGCGTCCCTGCGGCAGACACTGAATGTCAATCACTTGCACCGGCCGCTAAGGTGAGTATGCGCTTGCCCTGTCTCCCGTTTCCAGTTCAGGACAGGCCTTCGAAAAGCATCTCTGCATCCTGTTCATGCAGTTGTCCATGTTGCCGTCTGGTCATGACCGCTTGATGACCGCATATATCGTATGACCGATTTCACAGGTGCCCGGCCAGGCGTTACAATATTCTTCCAGTACGACAATCAGAACAGGGCGGAGTCGACACATCCATGGATAAAAAAGCAATTCTGGTGACCGGTGGCGCCGGTTACATTGGCAGCCACGTGGTCAAGCTGCTGGCAAAAAATGACGAGCGTATCGTCATCCTGGATAATCTGAGTACCGGCTTCGAACAGGCCATCACCGCAGGTACCCTGGTGAAAGGCGACACCGGAGACCGGGAACTGGTTTCCCGTCTGCTCGAAGAGCACAATGTCGACACGGTCATGCATTTTGCCGCCCATACGGTGGTGCCCGAATCGGTCTCCAATCCGTTGAAGTATTACGGCAACAACACCTGCAACTCCCGCAATCTGCTGGAATGTTGCCAGAACGCCGGCATCCGGCATTTCATTTTCTCTTCCACGGCGGCAGTCTATGGCACCCCGGCCAACGACGTCTGTACCGAAGACACCCCTCTGCATCCCATCAACGCCTATGGCACCTCCAAGCTGATGACCGAATGGATGCTGCGGGATCTCGCCGCGGCAACGGATCTGCGCTATATCGCCCTGCGTTATTTCAATGTCGCCGGTTGTGATCCGGAAGGTGACATTGGCCAGTCCACCCCCAATGCCACCCTGCTGACCAAGGTCGCCTGTGAAGCGGCCGTGGGCAAACGCCCCCAGGTTTCCATCTTTGGCACCGACTACCCCACAAAGGATGGCACCGGCGTACGGGATTACATTCATGTCCTCGACCTGGCCCATGCCCACATCGTGGCACTGGAACACCTGCGCAACAAGGGAGAATCGGATGTGCTCAACTGCGGCTATGGCCACGGCTACAGTGTGCGGGAATTGCTCGATGCGGTGGAACGGGCCAATGGCGCACCCCTCAATATCGTCGAGGAAGCCCGCCGTCCCGGTGACCCCCCCGCCCTCATCGCGGCCCCGGATCGAATTCGCAAGGTACTGGGCTGGACGGCAAAATATGACGATCTCGATGCCATTGTCAGCTCGGCGCTGGAGTGGGAAAGAAAGCTGGCCCGGGGAGAGGGATACAAGTAAGCGGAAAGGCGAGAGTGAGAAACAAGACCTGACCTGGATGCGTCTGCCGTGTCATCCAGGCTACGGTCAACAAAATAACCACTAGTGGAGAAGCAAACCCGCCATCTGGCGCACTTTTTGCGTGCCTATCAACCTCTCTCCAGCAGATACCTGCCCCGGTTTTTTTGTGTTATTCTTCAATATCTTAACCCAATAATTTATGCCATGATTGGGTTAACCTTGTGGTTAATCAAAGAATAGCGAGCCCCATGTCTGCCATTGAGCAATACCAGCTTGGTATGGATAACAAGGAAATCCTCCTGCAGGGCAGCGAGGACAATTACCGGCATGCACTGGCCATGTTGCAGCAGGCCCAGCGCAGTGTACTGGTATTCTCACGTCAGCTCGACGGGCGGCTCTACGACCGGGCCGAATTCAGCCTGGCACTCAACCACCTGGCACGTCAGCATCCCCGAACCCAGCTGCGCATTCTTCTGCAGCAAACCGACCCGCTGATAAAACACGGTCATCGCATTATCGAATTGTCTCGCCGCATGAGCAGCGTCATCCAGATCCGGGCAGTGCATGAATCCTTTCGTCGCCACAATCAGGCCTTCATGGTGTTCGATGAACGGGGCATCATTTCACGGCAGTATGCCGATCGTTACGAAGGCGTGGCCAACTACAACGATGCCAGCGAAGCAAAACAGTTGAGCGCCTTTTTCAACGAGGTCTGGGAGCTCAGTCAACCCGATCCCAACTTGCGCAGATTGCATATATGACAAAATTCACCTCTTTTGTCTTTTTCCTGCTGATCTTTCAACTGCTCATCAGCTCGGTGGTATTTGCCGAGGCGCCGCCCACGCAGGAGAAAAAGGCCGAAGCCATCATCGAATCGGTGAGGCTTACTCACAAAACCGCCGAGGAACTGATCCCCCTGGTCAAACCCCTGCTTGGCAACCATGCCACCGTCGCCGGTGAAGGCCAGCGCATGTTCATCCGTACCACACCAAAGTACATGGAGCAGGTCAAGCAACTCGTTTCCGATCTCGATACCCCCGTGCATCAACTCGAAATCAGCCTCAGCTACAATCCGGCTGTCCTGAAAGAAAATACCCAGGTGGCCGACAATGTCCTGCTCGAATCAGATACGGCCACCATCCGCATCTACCAACCTGGTGATACGGCAGAAAAAACCGAATACTACACCACCCGCGGCCGACAGATTAGCGACGACACCTACAGCGTCCGGGTTCTGGAAGACAAATGGGCCACCATCAAGACCGGCATGTCCATTCCCGTGGTCGAACGCCATCACAACCGGGATGGTACCGTCACCGAAACCATCCACTACAAGGAACTCAACACAGGCTTTCGCCTCAAACCCCGACTCACCGGCGACAAGGTCACCCTCGATGTCTCGGCCTTTGGTGCCTCGGAAAGCCGGCTTGGGGGTGGCAAGCTCAAACAGTACCAGACCGACACCAGCTTCCGTGTCACACTGGGCAAATGGTTTCCTGTTTCCGCCAATACAGGCAGACCGGTTGAGCAGGCCGGCAAGCGTGTCTATGGCACCCGACGCAGTTCGGAACAGGAACGCCTCATCTATATAAAAGTGGATCTCATCCCCTGAAGTGACGACACACCATGCCCAATGAACCCAGGCTCCTGTACCACATCATCCCGGTCAACCCGCAAGCCCATCTGTTTCAGATCAGCCTGACCATCTCCCATCCCGATCCTCGGGGCCAGGTGGTGTCCATGCCGGCCTGGATCCCCGGCAGCTACATGATTCGTGACTTTGCAAAAAATGTCGTCAGCCTGGACGCCCATAACAAAGGCCGAGCCATCGCCGCGGTAAAAATCGACAAGGACAGCTGGCACTTGCCGGCCTGTGAAGGAGAAATCAGCCTCCGCTATCAGGTCTACGCCTGGGACCTGTCCGTACGCACCGCACACCTGGACAGCAGCCACGGCTACTTCAATGGCACCAGTGTCTTCCTCAGGGTCCACGGTCAGGAAGATCGGCCCTGTGAGGTCGAGATCCTCCCCCCCGAAGGCGAATCGGGTAAAAACTGGTGTGTAGCCACCACCCTGCCACGGCTCGATGCCAAAGCCTGGGGCTTTGGCCGCTATCAGGCCAGGGATTACGACGAACTGGTGGATCATCCCGTCGAGATGGGCCGCTTCAGCCTGGCCAGCTTCGAAGCCGGTGGCATTCCCCATGACATTGTCATCAGCGGCCGTCACCGTGCCGACATGGACAGGTTGAGCCGGGATCTGAAAAAAATCTGTGATACCTATATCGCCCTGTATGGCGAACTGCCGGACATCGATCGTTATCTGTTCATGCTCACGGTGGTGGGTGATGGCTACGGCGGACTGGAGCACCGTGCCTCCACCAGCCTGCTGTGCAGCCGGGATGATCTGCCCCTGCCCGGCGAGGCGGACATGACCGAAGGCTACCGCACCCTGCTCGGCCTGTGCAGCCACGAGTACTTCCATACCTGGAATGTCAAACGCATCAAACCCGCCGTGTTCATGCCCTATGATCTCAATCACGAAACCCACACCCGGCAGCTCTGGGCCTTCGAGGGCATCACCTCCTACTATGACGACTTGGCACTGGCCCGCAGTGGTGTGATCGAAGCCGAGTCCTACCTCGAACTGCTGGGCCAGACCATCACCCGCGTCTGGCGTGGTGCCGGCCGCTTCAAGCAGAGCGTGGCCGAGTCCAGCTTCGATACCTGGACAAAATTCTACAAGCAGGATGAAAGTGCCCCCAACAACATCGTCAGCTATTACACCAAGGGCAGCCTCATTGCCCTGGCGCTAGATCTGACCCTGCGCAAGCTGAGCGACAACCGAAAATCACTCGACGATCTGATGCGCCAGCTGTGGCAGCAATATGGCAAGCCCGGCATCGGCGTGCCTGAAGGGCGCATCGAGGAAATGGCTAGCGAGCTGGCCGGGCAGAGCCTCGAGCGTTTTTTCCAGCGCTACCTGCATGGTACAGAAGATCCCCCGCTCGCTGAACTGTTGCATGAAACCGGTATCGACTTTCACCTGCGCCCGGCCAGCAATGCCGATGACAAGGGAGGCAAACCGGCACAGCACGACAGCAAAACGGTGGTGCAGTTTGGTGCCCGTATCGTCACGGACAATGCGGGTGCCCGCCTCAGCCATGTGTTCGACGATACCCCGGCCCAGCAGGCGGGCCTCTCCGCCGGTGACGTTGTCATTGCCATCGATGGCCTGAAAACCGACAAGAACGCTCTGCAGAAAACCTTGGCCAGTCACACGCCGGGCAGCCGGATCAAACTGCATGTTTTTCGTCGTGATGAACTTCATGAATTCACCATCGAACTCGGCCAGGCGCCTCATGACACCTGCTACCTGGAAATCGATGAAACCGCATCACCACCAACAATGAACAGACGTCGTCAATGGCTCGAAGGAAACAAGGCATGAATCCACAGAACAACCCGCGACATGATGCCGATTTTGGTGCTCAGGTGGATCCTTCCCTGATCAGCCTGACCACCATCGTCTATGTATTACAGGCACTGGGCTTTCTCACCGGCCTGACCTACATTGCCGCAGTCATCATCAATTACGTGAAAATCGATGATGTCAGAGGAACCTGGCTGGAAAGCCATTTTACCTGGCAGATCCGCACCTTCTGGTACAGCGTACTGTGGACCGTACTGGGCACCGCCACCGCCATATTCTTCGTCGGTTACATCATCCTGTTTGCCAACACGGTCTGGGTGATCTACCGCATCATCAAGGGCTGGATGAACCTGACCGACAACAAGGAAATGATATTCTGAACAACTGTTGCCGTGTTGCCTCCTTGCACCACACACAGGCCGTTCCAGATATCAGATCAGATAACATAAAGAGCTTCGGGCATGACCGTCAGCTGCAGGACAAACAGGCTCAGTCGAGCCAACCCCGGGTTTTGAAATAGCGATACATGCCAACAGCTATCATCACCATGCCAGGCGCAGTTGGTTTGTGATGGCTGTTGGTCGTCACCTTGAACTTCTTGCGCTGTCGCGCCGTTACCTTGGCTTCTCTCATCAACTTTCTGGCCTTGTTGCGGCTGACAGGGTAACCCAATGCATTCAGGGCCTTTTTCATCCGGCGACTGCCGTAGCTATACCTTGAACTCTTGGCAATAT
>JAJRYG010000024.1 GCA_024275915.1 Gammaproteobacteria bacterium | reverse complement strand
TTCCTGGTTGATCATCCGGATACCGTCTATGCCGGTGACATTACCTATATTCCAACAGATGAGGGCTGGCTCTAGCTCGCGGTCCTGATTGATCTCTACTCCAGGGCCGTTGTGGGCTGGGCGATGTCTGAGCGCATGACGCTCATCTGGCGAATGATGCTTTGATGATGGCGATCTGGAAACACAAGCCAGCTAAGGATCTGATGCTCCACAGTGATCGTGGTAGCCAATATGCATCCGACCTCTACCAGAAAACCATCAAGGTTCATGGCTTCGTTTGCAGCATGAGCCAGAAAGGCAACTGCTGGGATAACGCCCCATCAGAAAGCTTCTTCCACACCCTGAAGACGGAGTTGACCCAGCACAGGCGTTACCAGACAAGACAGGAAGCTAAGCAGGAGATTTTTGAATATATCGAGGTGTTCTATAATCGCCAGAGACGCCACTCAACGATCGGCTATCAGACGCCATTGGGCTATGAGAAAGAGAACCGAAAAGTTGCGTGATTTTTTGTCCGGAAAAGTCTTGCCAGATCACATTTCACTCGCAAACCAGTGTTTTTCTCCTGTGTCGGCTTTAATTTTATCGCCAGGTTTCATTACTTCTACTGTCCTGGATGACAAAGGTTTGGTAATCTGCACTGTTTGCATGGAAACCCTCATGGCGTTGGTTTTCAGTGATTCGACCGCAAAAAGTGTAGCTTGAGCTTGTTAGCTGGAGCAAAATTTACCCGAACAAAAGTTACACTTCAAGTTACACTTTTTTGCGGGATTGGATGGTATTTTATGAGATTCCCCGAGACAGCACGAGACGACCAAAAACGAAAAAAATGCTTACAAATCAACAAGTAAAATAATGTAATAGCATGATTTCAGAAAAGAAAAAAAACGAGCACACACCTATGATGCAGCAGTACCTGCGCATCAAGTCCGAGCACCCGGACACCCTGCTGTTCTACCGCATGGGTGATTTCTATGAACTGTTCTACAGCGATGCCGAGGAAGCGGCCCGGCTGCTGAACATCACCCTCACGGCGCGGGGCAAATCGGCCGGCAAGCCCATTCCCATGGCCGGTGTGCCCTATCATGCTGCGGACAATTACCTGGCACGGCTGGTCAAGCTGGGCAAGTCGGTGGCCATTTGTGAACAGATTGGCGATCCGGCCAAGGCCAAAGGGCCGGTGGAACGCAAGGTGGTTCGCATCATCACCCCGGGCACGGTCACCGATGAGGCCCTGCTCGAAGAGCGGCGGGACAATTTTCTGCTTGCCCTGAATCAGGCCGGTGATATCCATGGCATCGCTGTGCTTGACATGGGCAGTGGCCGTTTCAGCCTGCTCGAAGTCCAAAGCCAGGGCGAACTGCTCGCCGAACTGGCGCGCCTGCAAGCGGCCGAACTTCTACTCAGTGACAGCCATTCGGGGCAGGATCTGGACGAGTTTGCCGGTTGCATCACCGTACAACCCGCCTGGCAGTTTGAACACCGCCATGCCCAGACCTTGCTGTGTGAACATTTTGCCACCGACAACCTGGCCGGCTTTGGCTGTGAAGATCTGCCGGTGGCCATCGGTGCGGCCGGTGCCCTGCTCAACTACGTGCAACAGACCCAGCAGACGGTGCTCGGCCACATTCAGGCCCTGCACGTGGAACAGCCCGATGACTGCATACAGCTCGACATGGTCAGCCGGCGCAACCTGGAACTGGACAGCTGCATCAGTGGCCAGTCTGACCACCATCTGTTTGCCTTGCTCGATCACAATGGCACTCCCATGGGCAGCCGTCTGATGCACCGCTGGCTGATGCGGCCACTGCGAGATCAGACACAGCTGCAACAACGTATTGGCATCATTGCCACGCTCAGGGACGAAGACACCCAGGAACAATGCCACCGGCTGTTGCGCCGGGTCGGTGACATGGAACGTATTCTTACCCGCATCGCCCTGAAGACGGCCCGGCCCCGGGATCTGAGCCAGCTGCGCCTGGCACTGGACACCTTGCCCCAATTGCAGGCCCTGCTGGCCGGCAAGGCCAGCCCCCAGCTGACCACCCTGCTGGCCGACATCGACAGCTTCCCTGAAACGGCCCGATTGCTGCACCGGGCTGTCATCGAAACACCGCCTTTGCTGATCCGTGATGGTGGCGTGATTGCCGAAGGCTATGACCGCGAACTCGATGAGCTGCGCAGCCTGCAGGACAATGCCGGTGCCATTCTCGAAGAAATGGAACGCAAGGAGAAACAGCAGACTGGCATCAGCACCCTCAAGGTGGGTTACAATCGGGTACACGGTTATTACATCGAGGTCAGCCGCCTGCAATCGGACAACGTGCCCGCCCACTATCAGCGCCGCCAGACCCTCAAGGCCGCCGAGCGCTTCATTACCCCTGAACTGAAGGAACTGGAAGACCGGGTGCTCAGCGCCAACGAACGGGCCCTGGCCAGGGAAAAATGCCTTTACGATGAACTGCTGGACAAGCTCAATGAACAACTGGGACCACTGCAACAGTGCGCCGCTGTGCTGGCCCGGCTCGATGTGCTCAACACCCTGGCCGAACGGGCCAGCAGCCTTGACTGGGTGGCACCTGAATTTCGTCGCGAGTCCGGCTTCGAGATCGTCGCCGGGCGTCATCCGGCCATCGAACAGGCCCAGCAGGGCAGCTTTACCCCCAATGACATCAGCCTGCATGATCAGCAACGGATGCTGATCATTACCGGCCCCAATATGGGTGGCAAGTCCACCTACATGCGCCAGACCGCCATCATTGCCCTGCTTGCCCACATGGGCAGTTTCGTGCCGGCCGAAAAAGCCGTGTTTGGCCCGCTGGATCGCATCTTTACCCGTATCGGTGCCTCCAATGATCTGGCCTCGGGACGTTCGACCTTCATGGTGGAAATGACCGAGACCGCCAACATTCTGCACAATGCTACCCAGGACAGTCTGGTGCTGATGGATGAAATCGGCCGTGGCACCAGTACCTATGATGGCCTGTCACTGGCCTGGGCCTGTGCCTGGGAACTGGCCAGTGAGGTCCGGGCCCTGACCTTGTTTGCCACCCATTACTTCGAACTGACCCGGCTGGCCGAGCAACTGCCGAGCTGCCGCAACGTTCACCTCGATGCCAGCGAGCATGATGAACACATCATCTTCAGGCACACGGTAAAAGCCGGCCCGGCCAGCAAGAGCTATGGCCTGCAGGTGGCGGCCCTGGCCGGTGTTCCCGCACGGGTCATCAAGCAGGCCGGTAAGAAACTTCAGGAACTGGAACAGTCACCCGGCCCCGGCAGCCGTCCCGTCCCACAGGTACCGGGCCACAGCGCGCCACCGCCTTCAGAAACAGACCGCCTGCTTGATGAAGTCCAGGTTGACGACCTGAGCCCCCTGCAGGCTCTGGAACTGCTCTACCGGCTCAAAGCATTGCGCGACAGGCATTAAACAGCTGTTCCGAATGCCAGGTCAGTTTGCTGGCAAGTGATTTTTCATAAACACCGTCCCAAGCGCGGAAGCTCAGGCCCGAACCAGACCTGGCAGGATGTTGAAAATGGCGGGGGGCGTCCCTGCACCGCACACAGGCTGGGTAAAAACGGTATATTTCAACAGCCTGCTAGCCGCGTGGCTTCCAGTGTGACTTCTGCCCGGGAGGATACCTTCAAGCTTGCGGCAGATCGACC
Source organism: Gammaproteobacteria bacterium (assembly GCA_024275915.1). Lineage (GTDB taxonomy): Bacteria > Pseudomonadota > Gammaproteobacteria > UBA6429 > Thiohalophilaceae > JAJRYG01. Next base: position 11,394 of record JAJRYG010000024.1, on the reverse strand, counting down.
TGGTATAACCGGCCACTGTGTTGGGCGCCAGTCCCGGCAACTCGGAGACTTCGGCACGTGGTAGCCCTTGGCGATAAGTACCAGCACGTCTTCTTCCCGCCTAGACAGGGGTGACATTGTCTGCGTTTCCGGCGTCTGCTTGAAATAACGCAGAATACGGCGAGCCACCGAAGGTGACAGGGGCGGATCGCCCTTGAGGATGCCCTGCAGTTTGTCGAACAGATCCTCGCGAGGCTGGTCCTTGAACAGGTATCCATGCGCACCGGCTTTCAGGGCTTCAAAAATGTAATAATCATCATCGTAGATGGTGGCCATGACCACATAGGTCTGGCGACAGTCGCAACCGAGCACCCGGACGATGTCGATCCCGCTGCCATCGGGCAGCTGGAATACGGCTGGCCGATTGACCGACTGGCCTTCTCGACCGAAGCGGCTTCAAGAACATGCGTTCCGGGAAAAAACCTCTTCCAATACCGCCGACAACCAGTGCCGGCATACAGAGGCATCTTCCAGGAGCAATATGGATTTCATGACCAATTCCCTTCCTTGTTGGCAACCGAGTGTTGTTCACCACCTGCCCCTTTGCTCTGTCAATGATCGTTATCCTGCTTGCGATGTTCTGATCCTGGTCCAGTGTGGTCAGCGTGCATGATCCGAAGCACAAATTCTCCCACTTCCCCTGCATCCCTGGTGATACAGCTGTCCAGAGATGATGAATTTCCATCCCGGGGCAGCTTGTTTTGCCATTTTCGGTTCAAATTTTCTCGATCATTGCGTGGTTTGGCATTAACATAGCGTCAACGATTTCAATCACCACACAAATTTCGATCCGTCCAGGAGCAAATCATGACCTATGTCGTTACTGACAACTGTATTCTCTGCAAATACACGGACTGCGTGGATGTTTGCCCGGTAGACTGTTTTCATGAAGGCCCCAACTTCCTGGTCATCGATCCGGAGGAATGCATCGACTGCACCCTGTGTGTTCCCGAATGCCCGGCGGAGGCCATTTTTGCCGAAGACGAGCTGCCGGACGAAATGGAGCATTTCATGGAATTGAATGCCGAACTGTCGGAAAAATGGCCGGTGATCAGCGAGAAAAAGGATCCCCTGCCCGAAGCCGAGAAATGGGATGGCGTGCCTGACAAGCTCAAGTATCTGGAACGTTAGGCAAGCATTTCTGCCAGGCAAAAAAAGGGCGATCATCATGATCGCCTTGTAGTAACAGTACCCTTCAAGCATTCCCGCCTGTGTATTTCCGTGCAGATACGGTTCCGAATGAAATCGGCCAGCGTCCTGCTACTGCGTGTCATCCATTTTACATCCCTGATCAGGCCATCCCGCCTGTACCACCTTTCCCTGTGGAAACTCCAAAATGTGATTAATATCACAAGCATTAAGATAGCAAGCCTGTCAGATATGACAAGTGATATATACAAATAGTGTGATCCAGTTTGCATATTCAGCCTATTTGCTTATTTTTTAGCCAACTTAGTCGTTCAACAATCATACTATCGAGCTACTCTCCCCCTACCATGCCCTTGGAGAGTGTAGGGATAAAACCACTTTCGACTCTTGCGGGCCTCCTGACAGCCAGACCGAGCGGTTTATCAATCATTGTTTTTCTAAGGGTTTGACGGGTGGTGCACAACCGCCCAGACACCACAGCGGCTTGAAAAACCGGATATCATGCATACTCTGGATTTGCTGGACGGACTGTCCATTCTCCATTCCAAGCCCCGTGGCCAGGCCACCGGGCCGACACTGACAGGATTGATTTCATGAGCACGACTTACAGTTTTGATGTCACCGAAGACAACTTTCAGCAACAGGTCATCGATGCCTCCCATCAGCAGCCGGTGCTGGTGGATTTCTGGGCCACCTGGTGTGGACCCTGCAAAACCCTGATGCCCATCCTAACCGCCCTCGCCGAGGAATATGCCGGGCAGTTCCTGCTGGCCAAGATTGAAATCGACAGCACCCAGAGCCTGGCGGCACAATTCGGGGTACGCAGTGTCCCCACGGTCAAACTGGTCAAAAACGGCCAGATTGTCGATGAATTCACCGGTGCCCTGCCCGAAGGGCAGATCCGTGACTTTCTCGACAAACACCTGGAAAAGGCCTCGGACACGGACATGCAGGCCGCCCTGCAGGAATACCAGCAGGGCGACCGGGACGCGGCGCTGGCGAAAATGGCTGCAATCCTCAAGGCCGATCCTGCCAACCAAAACAACAAACTGATCTATGCCAACGTGCTGCTGCGCGAAGGCCAGCTGGATGCTGCGGAAAAATGGCTCAAGGATCTGCCCGCCGACATGCAGGACAACACCGAAGTGGCCACACTCAGGGCCAAGATCGAATTCATCCATGTCACGGAAAATGCCCCGGATCTGGAAACTCTGGAAAAGATCGTCGCCGATGAACCCGACAACTGCGAAGCCCGATACCAGTTGAGTGCCCGTTATATTCTTTCCGGCCAGCTCGAAGCGGCAATGCAGCAGTTGCTGGAGATCGTCAAGCGGGATCGCAAGTATGGTGATGATGCCGGCCGCAAGGGCCTGCTCAAGGTATTCGAACTGCTGGGCAACAGCCATCCGCTGGCCAGCCAGTACCGGCGCAAGCTGGCCATGTATCTGAGCTGAGATACAAGATGCAAGATAAAAGATGAAAGATGAAAGTGGCGGGGAATAAGCCGTTTCCAACCTCATCACTTTTATCTTTCATCTTGTATCTGCCTTATCTACGGCCTTCCATAACGCTCGAACATGTAGCACTGACCAACAGGCAGATCCTCGGGAATCTGGTAATAACGCTGCATGATTTTCTCGATCACACCCTTGCGGTAAGCCTGGTAGTTGAAATTCTTTCCCAGCACATAGTAGAAGGTCGCGCCTTCCACGGTCAGGGTCCGAGCTTCTGTGCTTTCGAAAAATGGGGCATAGGTTCTGGCGTTGTCGTAATAGCTGAGCACGAGAATGTTTTTGCCATCAAGCTGGCGAAAATCCGTCAGCTGATCATCCTGACGGGCATGATGCGAACCCACGCCCATCACAACCACATGTTCTCTTGCCGCATAGGACAACAGCGCCGATTCGGTGTAACTGTCGGTCGCCAGCAGATACTCGGGCTTGTACTCACCGATGCGACTGGCAATTTCTCCTGCATACATGCCGTAGACCAGATCCTTGTAGGTATTCTCATTGTTCTTGAACAGCCCCGGTGACAGCGCCAGTACCACAATGAACAGGATCACGTGCAAGACGGTAAACGGCAGCATGAAATACAAACTGCGTCGCAACTGCTGAATGCTGAACAGACTGGCGATGCCCAGGAAAACAAAAGGATAGAAACTCAGCAACCAGTGCAGGCCGATGGACACCCAGAAGGAGAGAATGAAAAACAGGCCATAGGGAATGAGGAACAGGCCGAGAAACACACCGAAACGATCCCCCCTGAGCAAGGCGGGAATCTGCCGGCCGTGTTTCCCAAGGTACCAGATCAGTGGCGGGGTCACCAGGTACAGCAGGGTCGCCAGATATTTGAGCGGCAGGGTGTAGGAAAACTGGCTGCTCGAGGTGCGGTTCATGAGGTTGAACAGGTAGTTGTTCCAGCAATGGGTATAGTTCCACCACAGGTTGAGACCAATGAAAGGCAGGGTTCCGGCTACCACCACCAGCAGCCCCAGCCAGGGCCGCATACCACGACGCACGAACAGCAGCAGGTAGATAAAATAGGCCACACCCAGCAGGCCGGCAAAGAATTTGGAGAAAAACGCCAGCCCCAGGAACAGGCCGCTGAACAGGTACCAGCCCAGCTGGTCATGGCGCTGGGCCAGATAGAAACCCAGTGCCGAAAGGAAGGAGAACAGCAGCAGGGGCGTGTCGGTGGTCATCATCACGCCCAGTACATTGATGGGTGCCAGCAGATACAGGCTGGCTGCCATCACCGCCACGTCTTCGTGCTGACGACGCAGCAGCAGATAGATGGCCCAGCCGATGAAGGTGGTGGTGAGGATCTGCGGCAGCCGCAGCCAGACCTCGGCATCGCTGACCGCCAGCATCGCAGTAAGGAACCAGCCGGCCATGGGTGTGTGGTCGTAGAAGCCGAAGTCGGGATGCTTGCCCCAGACGATGAAATAGGCCTCGTCGCCCGTCATGGGCAGAAAATGCGCAATCAGCAACTTGACCAGCAGGGTCGCAACGATGACGAGGAGTAACGGGCGGTCCGTGTTGAGCATGAAAAAGTCTCGAAATGGCTATTCTGGCGGATAGTAACACGACGTTCTGTCGGTCGCAGCGGACGCTGCCCGCCGAGTTCTGTATAATTCGGTTTCCTGACCTCAACAACAACTCATAAAAACGCCGTGGAAAAAACATACGATCCTCATGCCATTGAGCAACGCTGGTACCAGACCTGGGAAGAACGGGGCTATTTTGCCCCCCGGGAGGGTGAAAAAGCCTACTGCATCATGATCCCACCACCCAATATCACGGGCAGCCTGCACATGGGCCACGCCTTCCAGGACACCATCATGGACAGCCTGATCCGCTATCACCGCATGAAGGGTGACCAGACCCTCTGGCAGGTAGGCACCGATCATGCCGGCATTGCCACCCAGATGGTGGTGGAGCGTCAGCTCGAGGCCGAAGGCAAGACCCGCCACGACCTGGGGCGTGAGGAATTCATCAAACGTGTCTGGAAATGGAAAGATGAATCCGGCGGCACCATCACCCAGCAATTGCGCCGTATTGGTGCCTCGGTGGACTGGAGCCGCGAGCGCTTTACCATGGACGAAGGCCTGTCCGAGGCGGTACGCGAAGTCTTCGTCAAGCTCTATGAAGAAGGCCTGATTTACCGTGGCAAGCGGCTGGTCAACTGGGATCCGGTGCTGCACACGGCAGTGTCGGATCTGGAAGTACTCTCGGAGGAAGAAAACGGCCACCTCTGGCACATGCGTTATCCCCTCTCCAACGGCACCGGCCAGCTGGTGGTGGCCACCACTCGCCCCGAGACCCTGCTCGGTGACGCCGCCGTGGCCGTCCACCCCGGTGACGAGCGCTACAAGCACCTGCTGGGCGAATTCGTCGAGTTGCCCCTGAGCGGTCGGCGCATTCCGATCATCGCCGATGAATACGTGGATCCCGAATTCGGCACCGGCTGTGTGAAGATTACCCCCGCACACGATTTCAACGATTACGCTGTGTGGCTGCGTCACCGTGACGAAGTGGCCATTCAGGAACAGCCCCACGGTGGCCTCATCAACATTTTCACCATCGACGCGGCCATTCGCGCCAATGAAGAAGACGAAAACGTCCTGCTGCCGGAAAAATACATCGGCCTGGATCGTTTCGAGGCCCGCAAGCAGATCGTCGCCGATCTGGAGGCTGCCGATCTGCTGGAGAAAGTGGCTGATCACAAGCTCATGGTGCCCCGTGGTGATCGTTCGGGCAGTGTCATCGAGCCCTTCCTCACCGACCAGTGGTATGTCAAGGTGGAGCCGCTGGCCAAGCCGGCCATTGCCGCAGTGGAAAACGGCGACATCCGTTTCGTGCCCGACAACTGGAAGAACACCTATTACGAGTGGATGCGCAATATCGAGGACTGGTGCATCTCCCGCCAGATCTGGTGGGGCCACCGAATCCCCGCCTGGTACGACGAACTGGGCAACATCTATGTGGGACGCAGCGAACAGGAAGTGCGCGAAAAACATGACTTGGCCGATGACCTGCCACTGAACCAGGACGAAGACGTCCTGGACACCTGGTTCTCCTCGGCCCTGTGGCCCTTCTCCACCCTGGGCTGGCCGCAGCAGACCGACGAGTTAAAGACTTTCTACCCGACCAACGTACTGGTCACCGGCTTCGACATCATTTTCTTCTGGGTGGCCCGCATGATCATGATGGGCCTGAAATTCATGGGCGAGGTACCCTTCCACGAGGTCTACATCCACGGACTGGTGCGCGATGCCGAAGGCCAGAAGATGTCCAAGTCCAAGGGCAATGTACTGGATCCCATCGATGTCATCGATGGCATCGATCTGGAGGCGCTGGTGTCCAAGCGTACCAGTAGCATGATGCAGCCACGTCTGGCCAAGAAGATCGAAAAGGCCACCCGTAAGACCTTTCCCGAGGGCATCGCGCCCTTCGGCACCGACGCCCTGCGCTTCACCTTTGCCGCCCTGGCCACCACCGGCCGGGATATCGTGCTGTCCAATGAACGCATTGAGGGCTATCGCAACTTCTGCAACAAGATATGGAACGCTGCCCGCTACGTGTTAATGAACACCGAAGACCAGGACTGTGGACAAAGTGGTGGAGAAGTGGAACTCAACCAGGCCGACAAATGGATCATCAGCTGCCTGCAACAAACCGAACAGACCATCATCCAGTCCATCGAGGGTTACCGTTTCGATCACATGGCCCAGGCCATCTACGAGTTCACCTGGAACGAATACTGTGACTGGTACCTTGAACTGTCAAAATCGGTCCTCAACAATCCCGACAGCAGCGAAGCCGCCCTGCGCGGTACCCGCCAGACCCTGATCCAGGTGCTGGAAACCATCCTGCGCCTGGCCCACCCCATCATGCCCTTCATCACCGAGGAAATCTGGCAACGGGTCGCACCGCTGGCTGGCATCGACAAGGACAACCGGCCCAGCACCGAAACCATCATGCTGCAACCCTATCCCCAGCCTGATGACAGCCTCATCGACCAGGCCGCCATGGACGAGATCGACTGGATCAAGACATTTATTCTCGGCGTCAGGAAAATTCGTTCCAGCATGGACATCAAGCCCGGCAAGCTGTTGCCCGTGCTGCTGCAAAACGGCAGCGCCACCGACAAGACTCGACTGGACACCAACCTGCACTACCTGAAAAGCCTCGCCCGCATCGAATCGGTTCAGTGGCTGGAAGAATCGGAACAGCCCCCCGAGTCCGCCACCTCACTGGTGGGTGACATGCGCCTGCTCATCCCCATGGCCGGACTCATCGACAAGGACGCAGAACTGGCCCGCCTGGGCAGGGAGATCGAAAAACTGGAAAAGGACATCGCCCGTCTTGAAGGCAAGCTGTCCAACGCCAGTTTCGTGGAAAGGGCCCCCGCCGCCGTGGTCGACAAGGAACGAGCCAAGCTCGACGAGCAGAAAAAAGCCCTGGCGCAACTGACCGAGCAACGCCAGAAAATCGAAAAACTCTGATGCAAAAAGGCCGTCTTCGAGACGGCCTTTTTGTAAGGGACGAGGGGCAAGTAACAAGGACGAGCGGTCACCACACCAACCTTGTCACTCGTCACTGTATTTCCCGCCGAAGGCGGGCTTCCAGGCAGGGACAAAGCATAGCTGCACGGCTGTTCACTGCAACCGCATCCGGGGTTGCCGGCGAGACGCCGGCGCACCCGGTGCCTGCGGCAAAAAACACCCTGGCGGCATCGAAGACCTCATGGAACAGAGCCAGGCCTTGTCATTCATCACTCGTCCCCAACCCGATCGTCATGCCAGCGAAGGCTGGCGTCCAGGCAGGGGTGATATTGACACAAAGGTTCTTCGCTGCCACCAAACCTCGTCACTCGTCACTGTATTTCCCGGCGAAGGCGGGCATCCAGGCAGGGACGAAGCGTAGCTGCACGGCTGTTCACTGCAACCGCATCCGGGGTTGCCGGCGAGACGCCGGCGTTGCCGGGACCTGTGGCAGGAAACACCCTGGCGGCATCGAGGAACCCATGGAACAGGGCCGGCCCTCGTCAGACGTTCCTTGAATCTCACACACTGACAAGCTGCTGTGTAGCCTTGACTGGCTGCACGGCGGGTTTTTGTTCACTTGCCTTGCGGTTCTGGGCTCCCACCAGACGGTTCATCATGCGCAGATCCTTCTTGTCCAGGCGCAGAGCGGCCTGCACCCAGATTTCGGTAATATCCAGCAGTTCGTCATACTGGATGGGATTGACGTAATCCTTGACCCGCTGAATGGCATTGAAGCCGTTGCTGGCGCGGCGATGGCGGCGGATGTATTCATGCACCGCTTCGACTCCCTTGCCCTTGTCGGCCAGTACATCGACCACTCCCATTTCGAACAGCTCTTCGGCCTTGTACAGGCGGCCACTGGTCATCAGGCGCTCGGCCATGCAGGTACCGACACGCCGAGACAGCATGCTGAAGGCACCCATGCCCGGGAACAGGTTGAAGAGAATTTCCGGCAGTCCCAGTTCGCAACCGCACTCGGCAATCAGCACCGAGGCCGACAGAGCTGCCTCGAAGCCGCCCCCCAAGGCACTGCCCTGTACTAGGGAAATGGTGGTAATGGGCAGACCGTAATTGATCATGTTCTGGAACAGTACATCGATGCAGGCCTTGGCGTATTTTCTCAGCCCTTCTTCATCACGACTGAGGATCAGGCTCTGGAACAGTTCGAGATCCCCGCCGAGGTTGTAGACACCTTCCGCTTTGGAGGCGAGGACAAAATAATCGATGGGCACGCCCCCCAGTTTTTCCGCCTGATGGTAGTTGCTGATCAGTTCGTCCTGAAACTCATGCAGGCTCTTGAGTTGTTCCGGGTTGAAACTCGGGCGTGGATGACTGTGCATATAACACCACAGGCAATGCATCTCGGCATCGAATTCAACAGTGATATGTGAGTTGCTGGTGAAATGGGGTGTTACGATTGACTGGGCCAGATTCATGCTTGGACTCTCCCTTGTAAAAATGAACCATCTGTAAAATTCAGTCTAGTCATCTCCGCTGAGACCACAAGACGCTATTCAAACTTTATCTGTGACTAAAGTCATAAAACGAACAAGCTATGAGGAAAGATACAACAGAGAGGGGTAAAATGTGAACTGATTTTGCCTGTCAAAAAACTGTCATAAAAAATCACGAATACAATTGCAAAATGAAACCAGCATTTTTTTTAAACCCGTTTCGATATTTACCGATAAAACCTGATTTTTTACTGACGCCTGGCCATCGAAAATGTGAGAAAACCGCTATTAGATGCAGGGGCTTTGGGGGCAGTATTTTCAGGGTCGAGCGCAGGTTTTTTCCGACCGCCGAATGGCCCCATCGAAAGGTGAGGATTGGGGTAAGTCAGTCAGTCAACTATTCCTGCCTTGAAGAAGCTTTATCGAAATCGAGAAAATACAACAGCAAGCCGCCACTGATAAAAAGCAGACTGACCGAAAGGATTCCGTAACGTGAGCTGCCACTGACAACCGCCACGACACCAACCAGCGTCGGCCCGAGAATCGCGGCAAACTTGCCAACCATGTTATAAAAACCAAAGAATTCCGCAGACTTGTCAGGTGGAATCAGGCGGGCATACAGTGAGCGACTCAGTGACTGTACCCCCCCCTGCACCAACCCGACAACAATGGCCAACGTATAGAATTCACTGACCGTATCCATGCGAAAGGCCCAGAGGGTAATGCCAATGTAAACAGAAATGGCAATCAGGATCGCCCGTCTCGGGCCAATGCGGGCACCGAGAAAACCAAAACCGATGGCCGCGGGAAAACCTACAAACTGGGTGATCAACAGGGCCACGATCAGACTGTCCGACTCGAACCCCAGTGCCACACCATAATCCACCGCCATCACCACGATGGTATCCACACCATCGATGTACAACCAGTAGGCCAGCAGAAACAGGAACACCACACGCAACTGGCGAATGTGCAAAAACGTATCCCGCAATTGTCTAAATGCCGAACGCACGATATCGAGGGTGCCACGAGAAATGTTCTGCCGTTTTTCCGGCACATTCAGCATCAGCGGAAGGGCGAACACCAGCCACCAGATGGCAACAAACAGAAAGGCCAGTTTTACTGCCCGGCCCGCATCACTGAAACCAAAGCCTTCCCAACCCAGGGCCATCGCTACCGTACAGGCAAACAGGATCCCGCCTCCCAGATAGCCAAGCGCATAACCAAATGCGGACACCGTATCGAAATCCTCTTCTTTTGAAACGGCAATGAGCAACGAATCATAGAACACCATGCTGCCAAGGAACCCGATGGTGGCAAGAATATACAGACTGATAGCCTGCACGGCCTGCCCTTCCCCAAGCAGAAACAACCCCGCGGTCATGCCGCTGCCCAGCAGGGTGAAAAACATCAGAAAGCGTTTTCGAATGCCCCCGGCGTCGGCCAGCGCCCCCAGCACCGGAGCAATGAAGACAATGACCAGGCTGGAGACGGAATTGGCCATGCCAAGGTAAAAGGTACTTTGAGTCACCTCGATGCCACTGCTCCAGTACGACTTGAAAAAAATCGGAAAGAAGCCGGCCATGACGGCGGTGGCATAGGCCGAGTTGGCCCAGTCGTACAGGGCCCAGGACAGGGTCTTCTTGTTGATCAGGTGGCCCATGGGCCCTCACGTCAGGCAAAGTTAGGCTGCGAGTATACTCAAATCTGCGGGTACAGGCAGCCCAGACCCGACAAGGCCCACTGCCGAAGCAGCTGGAGCCCTGTCGAGACTGACGAACAAGGAAAACCGACTGGCCGACTACTGAAAAAGGCCGTTTTCCACAGCTGGCCAGTCGGTGCAGGGAATCCCCGCCAAAATCGACCGCATCAAGCAATGAATTTTGTCAGAAAGCCTCGGGCACAGGTTGTGCCATAGGGTATGAATACCTAGCTAACCTGTTGATAAATCCGGTTTTTTATCCCGACCTACTTGACAGGATGTTGAAAAAGCCGTTCCCTTACATTTTCAATGACTTGTGCTCATTGAAAATGGCGGTGCGTCCCTGCACCGCTCACAGGCTGGTAAAAACGGTGTTTTTCAACAGTCTGTTAAATCTACACGTGTCCCCTTCTCCAACCTCCATCTTGGGGTTTTTTTCTTAAATTATCATGAGCTTGAAATTGTCCATGCATATGAAAGTCTTTTGACGCCCCGCAGGGAAGGGAACAGAAAAAAGACACGAAACGATGGCAACCGGTTTATCTCACCCGCCTGTCAGCCGTGGGAATCCAGCTCCCCTGGGCGGTCTGGGACTGAAGCACAGTGTCACTCTGCCGTCCTAGGAGTCTGTCGGGTTTAGCCACCCAGCAAGATGATACTCTGCGCCGGTTCGAGCCTCGAAACAGAGTTATTCACCAAGCAAAACACGAGACGCACTGGAATGCAGGCCTTTTCTCAGGGTATATCCCTTCTTCATCCTGTTAGCCTGCTAGGGCGTACATTCGCTTCAGGTTCCATCCCATACACACCAGATTCCATTCACCTTGAGCAGAATTGAGTCCTCGAAGGTGAAATTGCCGGAACCCGAGTACCTCCTTGATAATGCCGAACACGGTTTCTACCGTAGACTTGTGCCTGGCGTAGATTGCTTTGCCCTCAGATGTTCGTAACCGGTGTGCCATCGCCGTCACAGCATCGGCATCCTCGGGGCAAGGTGG